>JAFQOC010000285.1 GCA_017420845.1 Clostridia bacterium | reverse complement strand
TCTGCGTCATCGACCTCCTCGACAACGACTATTTCGTAGGTGACCTCGCCGACAAGGAGACTCTGGAGCGCTTCGCCGCCAAGGTCATCTCCGACTATGGCCGCGTGGATTTCCTCATCCACAACGCCGCTCCCAAGATGTGCGGCCTCACCGAGGGAAGCTACGAGGACTTCGAGTACGCCCTCCGTGTGGGAGTCACCGCCCCCTTCTACCTGACCAAGCTCCTCTCTCCCTACTTTGGCGAGGGGGCAAGCGTGGTCAATATCTCCTCCTCCCGCGACCGCATGAGCCAGCCCGAGACCGAAAGCTACACCGCCGCCAAAGGTGGCATTTCTGCCCTCACCCACGCGCTGGCGGTGACCCTGGCGGGCAAGGCGCGGGTCAATTCGGTCTCCCCGGGCTGGATCGACAACGCCTATACCGTCTACGAGGGCCCCGATGCCACTCAACAGCCCGCTGGACGGGTGGGTATCCCTCCCGACATTGCCAATATGGTGCTCTACCTCTGCTCCGACATGGCGGGCTTCATCACGGGAGAGAACATCTGTATTGACGGCGGCATGACCCGGCTCATGATCTACCACGGGGATCACGGCTGGGAGCTGAAGAAGTGAAAAACGACTGATACGAAAGGAATTTCCACTATGACCGAGCTGGAAAAGATCGCATATACCAAAGCCTTTATCGACAAGCTGGCAAACGGCATCAACCCTCTGGACGACACCCCCATTCCCGAGGGGGACATCGCGAATAACGTCCGCCTGTCCCGTTGCTTCTTCTACGTATCGGATATCCTCCGTCAGGTCATTGAAAACGGGGGCGTGACCCCGCCCCCCAAGGCACCCAAGGCTGCAAAGCAGGCCTTCACCCTCACCGATGAGGCCAGAGCCAATCTACGGGTCACCGACACCCCTTTGACGGTCAGCGAGCTCGCAAGCTACCTCAACGATACCGTGGACGAGACCACCATGGAAAAAATCTCCGCCGCCGCCATCAACAGTTGGCTGGTGGAGTGCGGTTTTCTGGAGATCTCCGAAATGCCGGGCGGTAAGACACGAAAGCTCCCCACTGCCGATGGAACAGACCTGGGGATCCTCACTGAAACGCGGAACGGACAGTACGGTCCCTATACCGTAGTGCTGTTTTCCGCCGCCGCCCAGACCTTTGTCTACGATCATACCGAGGCCATCGTGGCTCTGGCGGAGCAGACCAAGGCCGCCAAAAAGGAGCAACGCGCCGCTGCCAAAGCCCAAAGGGCCGCCGCCAAGGCCGCAAGTGCCGCCACCTCCTTCCCCCCCATCACAGAGGCACCCCACGTCGGCTTTTTGGACCGTCCCTGGACCGAGGCCCACGACGACCGCCTGCGGAGCATGCTTGCCGCCGGTGCCACGGTAGCCGAAATGGCCAATGCCATCAAACGCACCGAGGTGGGAATACGGGAGCGGTTGCGGGTACTGGGGCTGGCATAACAGCTGACCCTGGATAAAAAACGCAGCAGGCAAGAGCACGCCGCCAACGGAGCGGGTTATAGCCTTATCAAATTGCAGATGACATGAAATCCACTGCTCATATCCCGACGGAGTTGGATTTCTTCGCAAGACGATTTCATCCACCAAAGGTGAATTTCTTCCGCCGTCTGCGAATTTCGTTGAAAAAGGGGCTGAGTCAAAAGCTTTTCAGAAAGCGAATGGCTCAGCCCCTTTTGATCCTCGCTTTTTCTGTCACCGCCTCGTATTTCTTTCTCAGCAGCATATCTTTTTCCTAACAGGTATTGACGATTGGCTTCTGTGATGTTCCTGCGACCAAGTTGAGCATTACACATCCACGCAATCGCTTCATACTCACTGTCGAAATCCATCTCATCCGTTGTATAAGATATTTCCGGGTGCTTTTGAATAATCTTGTAACGGTGGTGTCCGTCAATAATAAAGCCGTTCCATATTTTGATCGAATCCGTTACCCTACCGAGTTTTAAGATGTTATCCTCAAGCTGTGCAAACTCATCCGCTGTCAGAGGAGGAATTATCTGCTCAAACT
>JAFQOC010000284.1 GCA_017420845.1 Clostridia bacterium | reverse complement strand
TCTTTCATGGGGGAGCCTCCCTCAAGCCTGATCAAGTACGGTGCGCTCCAGCATCTCCACGGCGGAGACGTCGGGTCGACAGCTCATTTCGAAAACAGGAGTCAACGGTAGCATGGTGTGGATGGTATCCATCACGGCTTGGGTCAGCCCCCCGTCCCATGCGGGTATATAGATCCGAGAGACGAATGCCCCCATGGCCTCTGTTTCGGACAGCCGCCGAACCAAGCAGGTATCGCGGCGGACCAGGGACACGATGGCACGCAGGGGAACCTTTCCGTTAACGCGGTAGGGAGAGGAGCCTGTCCAGGGACTGCCGTAGGCCAGAACCTGCTCGGGAGCTTCGGGGCGAAGTGCCAAAAACACCTTGTCCCCGTTGAGAACAGATGCCCCCCGATGCCTCGCCCAAAGCCTCGCCTGGGTGGTCTTCCCTACCCCTGAGTCACCAATGAACAGAATGCCTCCATAGTCTGGCAGGGCGATCAGGGCGGCGTGGGCAAAGACCGTCTTATGGGGGATGAGGCAGGAATAGACACCCACCAGCATGGTATCCGCCAGATTCTCCTCCCGAGGGTTACAGACGGTCATGTGCTCATAGCCCTCGTCGGTCATGAGAACGCCGAAGGGATCCAGATCGTTGATAAAGGCATGGGCCACAGGATGACAGGCATGAAAGCAGCGAACACCGTGGATACGGGCGGCCTCCCCCACATACACATGACACAGCACCTGTTTTTCGTCCACGACAGCCTCGTCGGAAATCCTAAAGTCAAATAGCAGACGACCCAAGCGGCCATCTGCTATCCGGACTATCTGATCGGCAATCAAACAGTAGACACCCATGTAATTACTTCCTCCAGCAGCTCCAGTCACCGGTTGACTCGATCTCAGCGATGACAGCCTCAAACGCGTCGTTGCCGATGGTCTCGCGGATGGCAATCACCGAGGTGATCAGATCCCCCGTTCCTGTGATCTCCCCCACGATCTGGCTGTCGATACCGGTGTGGGCCAAAAGCTTATTGCAGCTTTTCCCCATAACGTCCAGATCGTTGATGTAGCCCAGATGACCCGAGCTGAAGGAAGCGGCAATGTTCTCGTTCATCGCGAAAACAACGCTCGCGCCCACGGGTCTAACGTACGTCTTCTTCATTTTTCTGACCATAGCTCTCGCCTTGCGAAAGCTTCCTTTCTTTCGGAATTGGGGCAGGCTCTGTCGGATGGGATCGCTGTGTTTTCCACAGTCTACCCAAAGGCAAAATCGACAAAGCGCGCCCATCCGGCATTGGTACAATGCCGCGTTTGCTTCCTCGCGGTCACACCGGGAGGTATTCGTTTTTCGCGAAGCCCCTCTACACGGGGACAGTCATCGCGGCAGCAGTCGAAGCCCCTGTGTTCGCGTTACAGTTCTCGTAGCCCGTAAAACTCAGACCGGCATCCACGCTGTCCACAATGGCATCCACAAGCTTCAAGAGATCCAGGGTGGCATCCACCTCGCTTCCCCAACCGGTATTGGAAGCCGCCAGCTGGGTGTCCTTAATGAACTTGCCGTTGTTACGGAAGGTATACTGGAGGGTGAACTCGTAAATTGTGTCAATGAACCCCAGAGACAGCGCGATGTTCTCGTCCATCCGAAGCAGAACCTTGTTGCCCGCGGGCTTTACATAATTCTTTCGCATATCGTTTCTCCTTTCTCAAAATCAGACTCTGTATGATCGTAAAAAATCATCCGCGTTTTATGAGGATGTGACAGGGCAGCAGGATCCACTCGGTGATCCGGCGCGCCCGTTATCCCCGTTTATCCTACCGCCTCTGCCTTTTTCTGCTGATAGATCCGATACAGCTCCTCTGCCTGTTGGCAGAAGGCAGGGCTGACCTGATCGGGCTCGCCGCTCTCGGAGCAAAGGAGTCCGGGGCAACGCTTGCAGAACATGAACCACTCGCAGTCCGCACACTCGGGAGGGACTCGGATGTCCCCGGTCAGGCGGAGCAGCTCTCTCCACGCCGCGGGGAAATCAATGGGATCTGTCAACGGTACGCAGGGCTTGGTGGCGAAGGTGCAGTAGCCCAGCCGTCCGTTCCAGGAGACATGGAAGGAGGTACCGTAGCCCGAGCAGAAGGCGAAGGCCTTGTCGGTGGCGGGACGTATCTCCTTCTCCAGCGTTTCCAGCCTCCAGACCATCTCCGAGGAACGGATCCGTGAGGCGTGAGGATTGGACAGGGCGTCGCGCTGAGTTCCCGTCACCGCAAAGGTATGCTCAAAGGGAATTCGCTTTTCGGCGGCAAATTTATACATGGCGCAGAGGTCGTGGGCATTCTCGCGAACCACGGTGCTGGTGGTGTAGAAGGGGAGTCCCGCTTCCTTCAGAAGGTCGATGGCGTGGGACAGTCGGGTAAAGCCCTTCTTCACGCCGCACATGGCCTCGTAGGTTTCGTCGCTTGCCCCGTAAACAGAGATCTTCATGCTATGAGGCGGATAGGCCTTAAGACGCTCCACGATCCCCTCGTCAATGAGGCAACCGTTGGTATAGATCACGGGAAGGATGCCCAATCTGATAATGCCCTCATAGATATCCCAGAAATCGGGATGCAGAAATGGCTCGCCTCCGGTAACCGTCACCAGAAAGGTGCCTATCTCTGCCGCCTGGCGCAGGATCTCCAGCCACTGCGCCCCCGTCAGATGCTTGCCCTGCCCGGCGGCTCGGACGGGATCCAGATGAATATAGCACATGGGACAGCTCAGATTGCAGTAGGGCGTGAGCTCCAACGTTCCGCTGATGGGGGCGTGGTTCAAGCCCCCCCATACACCCAGCTCCTTTTTCAGCCGCGCGAAGGAGGAGCTGACACCCGCGTCCCTTTCGCATTCGTAGCTCATGTCTCCAGCACTCCCATCTGCTCCAGAAAGAGAACGAACTCATCCACGTCCCGGGCAGCGTCCTCCTCCTCCACGTCATACTCCCGAAGCAGGATCTCCGTAAGGGTCTCCTTTGTATCGACACCCTGATCCAGGGTCTGCCACAGCAGATATCCGCTCTCGGTCAGCGAGATCATCCCCTTGACCTCGTCGGTCATGGCACCATAGGGCACCGCCATATACTGAGGGCCGATCTTGCGCAGAACGAAGCCCTTTTTGATTTTTACAGACATAGTCACCTTCTCCTTTTCCGATTTTTACATCATGCCTCGGCAGTTCTCCGTAGGGAGCTCAGCCCGCGGCCGTCACCATATCCTCCGCCTTCACCCGGTGGAAGGAGCCGTCTCCCTCCACCCGAAAAACCAGATCGGCGTATGCCAACATACCGGCTCGGTGGGTGGTGACCAGACAAATGCGGTGGGGATTGCCTGCCATGAGATTTCTCAGCACGCGAGCCTCGGTATCCGCGTCCAGGGCGGAGGTTGCCTCGTCCATGATGAGGATGGGAGCGTTCCGCAAAACGGCTCGGGCAATGGCAATTCGTTGCAGCTGACCCTCAGACAGATTGAGCCCCCGCTCGCCGAGCCTTGTGCGGTAAGTGTCGGGCAGCTCGGAAACAAAGTCCCAGGCGTCCGCCGTTCTGAGAGCCTCCACCACCTCTTCCCCGGTGGCATCGGGCGCGACCGATCGCAGATTGGACTCAATGGTTCCCGAGAAAATGCTGTTACCCTGAGGCACGTAGGCGCAGAGGCGGCGGGTACTCTCGCTGACGGGGAGACTGATCCCCTCCACGGGATCCACAACCGAAAGACTTCCCTGCTCAGGGGAGAGAAGCCCCAGCATAAGCCGCAAAACCGTGGTTTTGCCTCCGCCGGAAGGACCCACAAGAGCCACTACCTGGCCCGGCTTCGCAATAAAGCTGACCCTTTGAAGGACGGGGATCTGACCGTTCATGTAGGTGAAGGCCACGTCACGGAAGTGGATCTCCACACCGCGGACGTCGGCGATCTCGCGCAGGGCAGAGGCGGCCTCGCCATCTATGTCGGTTTCCGCAGGAAGGGCGGTGACCTCCATGACGCGGCCGGCGCAGGTGGCGGTGGACACGGCCGCGGGGACCATACGGATCAGCGCCGAGAAGGCCGAGGACAGGGTCGCCGCCAGTTGAATAAACATGGCCATGTCGCCATACAGGATGGCACCTGTGTAGAGGCGGTATACGCTCCAGGCGTAGCAGGAGTAGCCCGCGATCAGCCCCAAAAAGCCCATCAGCACGCTGACGGCGATGGAAATCTTGGTGAAATCCAAACGGATCCGACGGTATTCCCACAGGAGGGTACGGAGCCCCTCGCAGTAATCCGAGCCCAGGCTGAAGGCCTTGACCAGCTGGATATTCTGGAAGACCTCTTCGTTGAAGGAGAGGATGCGGCCGTTGACTTCACGCATTCTTTGATTATGCTTACGCATGATCTTCATCATGGGACGGGCCGAGAAAACCAGAACAGGCGCGGAAATCAAGGCAAACACCGCCATCAAAGGATCGAAGGCCATAATGATGAGGAAGGCTCCGAGAAACTGGACAAGCCCCGTAACCAGGTTGGGCAGGAAGGTGATCACCCCACTCGACACCGCGTTGACGTCGCCCTCCAGACGGTTGATGAGATCCCCGGAATGAAACCTGCACAAAAGCTCCCAACGGGAAGCCAGAACCTTTCGGAAAATATCTTCTCGGATCTCGTTGACCACCCGAATGCTGACGTGGGCGGAGATCCAGCCGGACACGGCTTTGATGAAGATCTGACTGATGGCCAAACCAATGGCCAGGGTGGCGGCCGTAATGATCTTTCGGGGAATCTTGATCTCGGCGGTGACGGCGTTGATTAAGGATCGCTGGGCTACGCTCATGACCAGACCCATGGCCACACCCAGAATGCCGATGCATATGTAAAAGACGATGGTCAGCCGGTAGCGCCTCATGTAGCGACCCAGCCAGACCCATTCCCGAAGGATCTCGGGCATCCGTTTGATCCATGTTTTCAGTTGGTTCATGTGTTTTACTGTCCATTTTTTGAAGAGATGATTCCGTGCAGTACGACTAAAAAAGAGAGAGTGACCGGGTTGGCCACTCCCTCCTATGGTTTTTTCGGCTACGGAGCGGGGGATTCGGGTTCCTCCGCAGGTGCGATTTCGCCAGAGCCAGAGCGATGCCGTTTCTACGGTGGGTCCTTCTTCGAACCCGCCCGTTCGCCGTCCTCCGTCCCGGGGGAAGACCCGGAACAAGGTAGGTACAGTATAGCATAGGTCGGCTCAAATGTCAATAGATTTTACCATTTTTTGGTAAATATCGTCTTGCTTTTCGTTCTCCCTTTTTCGACAAAGACAGGGCGCATCCTGTCACAAGCAGAGGAATCAGCGCGGATACCGTCGAGCGGCAACCCTTCTTGGCGGGTGCTGTCGTCTCCCCCGCACTCTCGGAGGGGGCTTCGGTCACAGGCGCCTCGGTGGGAGTCTCGATGGGCTCGGTGGGAGTCTCGGTGGGCTCGGTCTCGGTCTCCTCCTCCTGCTCCAGCCAATCGTAGGTAGGCAGAGGATCGTCGGTAAAGTCGCCGCCCTGGACCGTCCACTTGCGCTGGCTGGTGACCGTCTCGCCGTTCATCTCGTAGGAGGCGGTGACGGTGAGGACCTGTCTGGTGTTGCAGTAGTCGCGGAAGGCGGGGACGGTCACCGTCAGGGTCTCGGTGGAGAGGCCCTTATTGTCCTTGGAGAAGGCGTCCACGCTCATGGTGATGCGCTCGGCGTAGAGCACCGTATCCCCGCTCATGATCTTGAGGGTCACGGGCAGGTCGGTGACGGCCTTACCGGTATCGTTGACCAGCACGATGGGCAGACGGAGCTTATCCCCCCGCTTCACATCCTCGGTGTACTCGTCGATGACGATACCCAGATCCGCGAAGGCATTCTTCAGGCGCTCCTTGGTGTAGGGGCGGATCTGCAAGGACTCGGCGGTGGATACGTCGGGGGACAGGATATCCGAGGTCACGCCCTGGGCCGAGGGGAAGGAGGAGCCCAGACCGCAGAAGAAGAGCAGACCGATATAGGCGCGCTCGGTGCGGAAGGCCTCCATCTGGGCGGCCATGAGATCGGCGTAGTAGACCAGCCGCTCCTCGTTGGTGGCTCGGGGCAGGGCGTTGTTCCAGGTTCCCGCCGTACCGCTCATGGCGGCACCCTCGCGGTTGATCCAGTACTCGCCGTGCTCGTTGATGAGGTAGGGATGGTCGGGGTACTGCTCGTAGGTCCAGCCGATGTCGGCGGTGGTCACAATAGGCTTGGAGACGTTCATGCCATTCAGTCCCTTGATGCCCTGGGCTCCTATAATATAAGGGTGGCATTCCACGGGATCGTTCTCCCCCACGGGAGGCCGCCAGCCGTTGTCCCATGGCCGCTTCTGGAGGTCGTACTCCCGTCCCTTGCGGATAATCTGATCGGGCAGATCGTAGGTGGCCTCGTTCTGGGCATCGAAAACGATCATGGAGGGATGGTTGGCGCGGTTGTCGATCCAGGCATAGATCTCGGGCATGATGGTCTCCACCGTATCTACCCCCGCGTTGCCCCAGATGGGGTACTCGTCAAAGATCATCATACCCATCTCGTCGGCGATGTCGAACCACTTACTGTTGGCGTGACCCAGATGGGTGCGGAAGCAGACCCAGTTCACATCCTTGAATTCAGCGTACAGCTTGCGGATCCAGTCCTCCTCCCAAGGCGTGGTGCCGCAGAGAGGATCGTCGTAGTACCGCTCGATGGCCACGTTGGTGCCGAAGAGGTAGAAGATCTCCCCGTTGAGGCGGGCGTACTTGGTGACGGGATCGAAATCAAAGGTGCGCATACCGAAGCGGGTGGAGTAGGTGTCCCCCTCAGTTTTGACCTCGATGCGGTAGAGGTAAGGAGAATCGGGCGTCCAGCACTTATCGCGGCTCCAGTTCTGAAGCTCCACGGCATCCACCACGAAGGTGGCGGTGCCATCCTTGTTCACCTTCACACCGGTCTTGGTGAATTCACCCACCTTGGTTTCACCCTGCTTGGCCACGCCGTTTTCAAAGATCCCCAGCTCATAGACCGAGATCACCACGTCGGTGGTCACTGCCTTATTGGAACGGTTCTTGAGGGTCACCTGCACCTGCACCGTTCCCTTGTCGAGATTGGGGTTGGTCTGGACGGACTGCACCTCGGGGGCGGCGTTGAAGATCAGGGAGACCGAATCGGTGATGCCGGGCTCGTCCTCGGTGGATTCGCCGTCGTACAGCACGTGGGCAGGGGTGTTGGAGTTGCCGAACTGAGCCGTCCACGCCCCCAGCATGATGACGATCTCGTTCTCGCCCTTCTTCAAGAAGTCGGAGATGTCGGTATAGGAATGGGAATAATTGTAATCATAGCTCCCCGCGTACTGCCCGTTGACGTAGATATGACGGCCGTACTGGGCAGAGCCGACGTAGAGGAGCGCCTGACCCACAGGCTCCTCCTCCAGCACCACGGTCTTTCTGTACCAGGTCAGAGCACCGCTGTACTCACCCAGATCAAAGGCGGCGGAGTGCCACAGACCGGGGACGGGGATGGAGTTGATGAAGTCCACTCCCTCGGGGATGGTCTTGGGAGCCGTTACGTCGCCCGTGGAGCGGGAGGTACCGATCCCCCAGGTGCCGTCCAGGGAGACGGTCAACCGCTCCCCCTTCTCGGGCATGGTTTTCACCGTCACCGCCTCGGGGTCGGGGGCGTAGTTGACTGCCGCGTAGTCCAGCCAGAGCTCGCCCTCGGTAACGGTCAGGGTCAGCTCGTCCCCCTTGGCGTAGGAGTCGGTTCGCAGACCCGCTCCAGCGTAGGTGCGGAGCACGGTCTCGCCCACCGACAGGGTGCCGATGGTCGTGCTTCCCTTCTTCACCGCCACGGTGGCGTCGGCCTCGGCACGGTAGGACAGGCTCAATACGTTGTAGGTGTCACGGACAGCGGGTGCCTTGAAGGTCACGCTCTGCCCCTTGGAGAGCTTGATGCTCTTGGCGTAGGTCGCCATAATATCGTCTTCGGCCTTGTCCGAGATGGCGGCGGCGGTGACGGTATTGGCGGGCGCATTGGCCACCGTCCCCGAGGCCTCGTTGGTCAGCCACAGGCAGTCCAGGTTGCAGTCCACGTTGGGACGGATCTTGATGTCCGACCCCTCGGGGATGTAGATCATGGGGGAGACGGCGATGTAGGAGGACTTCATCTCCCAGGAATTGGAGGTGGAGAAGGGGATCAGGCCCGCGTCGTGGAAGGTCTCCTCCCAGGGATAGCGGACGTAGAGATTCATGTTGTTGGTGTTGGTGGAGGCGTAGGCAACGTGGATACAGTTGGACTCCACCACGTTCTCAAATATGAAGTACTTCCCTCCCGTACCGCCGGCGACCTTGCCGCCCGACGCGTCGGGATCGGCCAATTTCGTGATATTGTAGGGGGATACTCCGTCGGGGCTCAGCACCACGGCGTCCTCGCACTCGTAGCGGCTTGTGGGCGCGGTAGCGAACTCAGCCGAGAAGGTCGTATTCGCGTCGGGGGTAAACACGTATTTCCCGTCCTTCACTTGGCTCGTCACATCCTTTCCGTTCTGTGTCAGCTTGAGGAGACCGCCGCCCGTCATGGGGGTAACGGTCAAAGTCACTTCGGTCTCCGCAGAGACCAGTCCCTCGTGGGAGAGCTTCAGGGTACCGTACTTCACCCCGTCCACAATAGCCACGCTGTAGTAGGCCCCGTCGTTGCGCTCAGCGGCGGGAGTGCCGTACACCTCCAGGTCCCACATGGAGAAGCCGTAGGGAGCCAGAGCGCGGGCCGTCTCGCGGATGCGGAGGAACCGACCCGTACCGCTGACGGGAGTCTCCACCCAGCCGGCGGGGGCATCCGTCACCTTCTTCAGCTCGGTGTAGGTCTGCCCGTCCTTGGACACCTCCAGCACGTAGGCGGAAGGGTGGGCCGCCTCCCAGTTAATACGGACCTTGGAGAGATCGAAGTTGTCTCCCAGATCCAGAATGTACCACGTATCGTGGGCGCAACCGCCTCCCGCGGCGTAGCGGGTGGAGCTCTTGCCGTCCAAGGCCATGGCGGGGGTCAGAGCCGCCGACTCGTTGTGGCAGGCGATGGCGGTCTTGCCCCTGGCGATATCCACCTCGGCGGCGGACACGGGCAGAGCGGCGAGGATGGTCCCCGCCAGCATGAGAGCGCAGAGAACCCACGCCAGAGCGCGGCGGGCGAGAGTCAGATGGGTCTTTTTCATGATAAGCCTCCTGTTTGGGAAGATACGTCCTTATTATAGCACACCGCCCCCGCCTTGTAAAGATATCCTGCACAAGAATTTCACTTGATTTGAAAGTTTTTTGAACAAAACGCAGAGAAATTTCGGGAAAGGGATTGACGGGGAGGGGATTTTTTGGTATGATTTTAGGGAAGAGATGTAATGATAAATTGCAGTTTATCGTTCTCTGCCTTCCCCAGCGGGGAAGGGGGACCGCGAAGCGGTGTGATGAGACCGAGTAAGCTCGGCGAGCATTTGTAGATCAGCGTATCGGGTGTATAACCAACTTTCCTACAGCTTTCCGGGTATATGAAAACCCAGAGAATCTAATAGTATCAACCTTTTTGT
>JAFQOC010000283.1 GCA_017420845.1 Clostridia bacterium | reverse complement strand
TGACACAGAATAAAGCCATCATTGAAAAGAAGGTAGGGCAGGCCGTCAACATCAAGTACATTCTTGATCTGCGGGATTTCCCCGACTCCCCCTTTGCCGACCGCATCGTCCACGATTTTTCGGTCATTGAGAAGGATCCCGAGGTCACCGTGGTGGCCGAGATGATGGGGGGCTCCCACCCCGCCTACGATTTCACCCTGGCCTGCCTCAAGGCCGGTAAGAGCGTGGTCACCTCCAACAAGGAGGTGGTGGCGAACTTCGGCACCGAGCTTCTGGCCGTGGCACGGGAGAATGGCGTGTCCTACCTCTTTGAGGCCTCTGTGGGCGGCGGCATTCCCATCATCCGTCCCCTCCGTGAGGATCTGGCCTCCAACAACGTAAAATCCATCAGCGGCATCCTCAACGGTACCACCAACTACATCCTGACCCGCATGGACGCCGAGGGCGCCTCCTTTGACGACGTGCTGAAGGACGCCCAGAGATTGGGCTACGCCGAGGCCAATCCCGCCGCCGACGTGGAGGGTCTGGACGCCGCCCGCAAGATCGTCATTCTGGCAGCCATGGCCTTCGGCAAACGCCTGGATCCCAATACCATCCTCTGCGAGGGCATAACGGGGATCACCGCCGCCGACAGCGAGCTGGCTAAAGAGCTGGGCTACGCCATCAAGCTCATTGGCTACACCACCAAGGTAGACGGCAAGATCCTGGCCATGGTCTCCCCCCGTCTGGTGTCCCGCTACAATCCCATTCACGGGGTAAACGACGTCAATAACGGCATTCTGGTCACCGCCGATATGGTGGGACAGGTCATGTTCTACGGCCCCGGCGCAGGCAAGCTCCCCACCGCCTCCGCCGTCACGGGTGACCTTGTGGACATCATGGCCCACACCCCCGCGGGCATCATTTCCCCCGTTTGGGTGGACGCGACCCCCGACGAGATCGCCGATCCCGACACCTATGTCTGCCGCCATCTGGTGGTGCTGAACGCCCCCCTGTCCGCCGAGGCTGATATCGCCGCCCACTTCGCCTTGAACGCCGTCCACTTTACCGAGGGACGCTTCTCCTTCATTACCGAGGAGATGAGCGAGTCTGAGGTCAAGGCCAAGCTGGAGAAGGTGGGCTTTGACACCGTCACCCGCATCCGGGTTCTGTAACGGAGTAGTGCCATGAACCGAATGCTCAACGACCGTTTCGGGAAAAAGCCTGACAAGAAAAAGAAGGGCTGTCTTTTCCTCATCGTCGGTTCCCTGCTGGCTCTGTTGGCTACGGGTCTGTACGTGCTCTGCGTATCCCTGCTGACGGGGGTCATCATTGAGGCACGACACGGTGGCGGGGTGGCCTACGCCCTCATGGATCTGGTTACCCCCTCCTACGGCGTGGCCATGCTCCTCCTGTACGGGATTCTGGCCGTCTGGTTCTTTACCCCTACCGAGGAGGATGTCAAAAAGCAGAATCGGGGATTGTCCCCCATGCTGGGTCAGAAGGACACCAATCAAGCCTTATCCCACAAGACCCTGTGGCTCATAACCGCCGGTATGCTGACAGCCGTGGTGATCACGGGTGCTGTGGCTGTGAATACCTACCGCCTGGTAACCCCCCACGGCGTCCGATCCTACTTCTTTGTTGAAACTGCTTCCTACGAATGGAAGCAGGTCAGCAGCTACACCATCGACTGTGAAAACGAGGAAGACGGTCTCTCGGTGACCTTCACCATGCGTGACGGAAAGAAATACGAGATTCTGCAGGGTGTCAATTCCACCACCGAGGCCTTTGATGAGGCATACACCTCGGTGACCCACTTCGCTTCCGATCTGGATGACGAGATGATGGCACTGCAGGTCCCTCGAAACGTCAGACACATGGAACGGGCCGTCAAGGTCTACCGCGGGCACAAGCTGTGGCCCTACGTGGAAAAGCTCATCGGTTACGTGGAGCTCAATCCTCTCCCCGATGAGACCGTGGCGGAAACAGAGCCTGCCACCTCTGCGCCCGAGTCGGAGCCAAGCGAGCCCAACGCCTAACACAACTAAAAGCAAAGAGGCACCGTACCTGTTTCTGGCACGGTGCCTTCCCTGTAAGGAGATCATGATGAGTAAGCTGATCCAGTACCGTACCCTTGCCTCCCTCTACAACGGCCCCTTCGGCGACGGCTCTCCCTGGCCCGCGGCGGGAATGGGATACGTGTTTGTCACACCCAACCGCCATTTCATCGTGGTGGACGGTGGCCACGAGGCAGATGCCGAGCCCTTTTTGGAATTGCTTCGCGAGGTCGCGGGAGAAGCTCCCATTGTGGATCTCTGGATCGTGACCCATCCCCACGGAGATCACTACGGCGCGATTCGAGAGATCGCCGCGAGGGAGGAATTACGGGAGACGATCACCGTGAAGGAGCTTTGGTGGTACTTCCCGCCCGAATTCCGAGACCGGAGCGGGAAAGCCCCCTGCGAGGGCGCGAACCGTCATTTGCGGGAGGTCTCTGCGTCCCTGGGCGCGGTAGAGCATGCACCTCGGGTCGGGGAGACGGTCACGGTGGAGGATGTAACACTGGAGATTCTTTTCGTCCCTATCGACTGCAGCGAGATCCACAATCCCAACAGCCTGTCCCTGATCTTTACCGCAAAATCCCCTCGCAAAACAGCCCTCATCACGGGTGACGCCTTTTCGGATACCTTGGGGTATTGCGTAGAGCACTACGGGGCAGCTTTACGGTGCGATATCCTTCAGCTTCCCCACCACGGGCTTTGCGACACAGGACTCCCCGACTTCTACCGTCTGGCGAATGCCCATACCCTGCTCATTCCCATATCCGAGGCAGGGGATCGATGCATGAGATCGGGGATCTACGGCGAAGCCACAGCCGCCAATCTGGTGGCCGAGGAGCTGGCAACCGTCATCCATCGGGCCTTTGAGGGGACGGTGGCTGTAGAGCTGTAACCCCCCCATCGTGAATGCCTCTATCAGCGCAAAGAACGCCTGCGACTTGAAAAGCCGCGGGCGTTTTCCATTCAGATGACCGTTCAGATAACGTAAAAGAAGATACCGAAAAATTGGAGGATGCTCCCTGCCACCACGAAAATATGGAAGACCGAGTGCATATACCGATGCTTCACCCCCAGTGCGTAGAGCCCCGCGCCGACGGTGTAGGCCACGCCTCCCGCCAGGATCCAGAGAAGTCCCGCCAAGGGTATGGAGGCCATAGCAGGCTTGATGGCCAGCACCACACACCAACCGATCCCCAAATACAGAGACATGGCCAGCTTTTCGTACTTTTTCATATCAATGGCGGTAAAGGTGATCCCCACAGCGGTGCAGCCCCACACCACGCCGAACAGCGTCCAACCCCATCCGGGTGAATCAGCGCGGATGGAGCAAAGGGCAACGGGCGTGTAGGTCCCGGCGATAAGCAGGAAGATGGTGCAATGGTCGATGACCTGCATGACACGCTTACCCATATTCAGATGAAGACCGTGATACACGCTGGAAACGGTATAGAGAGCCACCATAGAGCCTCCGTAGATGGCGGAGGCGACCACCGACCAGGGACGCCCCCGCAGAGCCGAGAACACCACCGTCAGCACCAGAGCGATCACACCAAATCCCCCGCCAACGATGTGGGAGACCATATTGAAGATTTCCTCTCCCTTAGTGTAATCGGGCATTTGTCTGCTTTTGAAAGGAATACGTTCATGCTTGACCATTTGTTTGTACCTCGGTTCGATTGTGTTTCAAATTTGGGTTTATCGCTCTGCGCTAAACCCAAATTTGAGTGAAATACGCCTTGCGGCGTGTGAAATACCTGCGGTGTGAAATTTGCGCTATGCGCAAGTGAAATATGCCTTTCGGCATGTTAAGGTGCAAAACCTTCGGTGTTGTCCATTTTAATTAAAATTGAAACCCGTAGGGTTTCTTCCGACACCCGACCGAAGGGAGGATTTCACACGCGAAGCGTATTTCACGCCGCAGGCATTTCACACGCGAAGCGTATTTCACTATTGCAGTTTATCGGAACG
>JAFQOC010000282.1 GCA_017420845.1 Clostridia bacterium | reverse complement strand
TGAAATACAGGTGCACCGCTCCTCTGCCATGAGAGAACGCCAAAACACGCCAATGGGGAAGCATATAAAAATATCTCCGTACGCGTAGGGCAGATTTGGCTATTTCGTAAAAATTTTTGGTGTAGATTGTTTACAAATTTTAAAAAAGGGGTTGACAAAAAGGCTTTGAGGCTGTATAATAGTAAGACCATGTGCAGGAAATGCACGAAAAAGGAAGAGGTATTACATGTACACTGACAAGACCATTGTCTGCAAGGATTGCGGACGCGAATTCGTTTTCACCGCCAGAGATCAGGAGTTCTACGCAGAGAAGGGCTTCACCAACGAGCCCCAGAGATGCCGCGACTGCCGCAACGCTCGCAAGGCTCAGCGTGGCGAGAGCACTGCTCCTGCCCGCCAGATGTTCGACACCGTTTGCGCCGAGTGCGGTCAGCCCTGCCAGGTTCCCTTCGAGCCCCGCAACGACCGTCCTGTTTACTGCAACGATTGCTTCCGCAACAGAAACAACTGATCTTTGCAAGCATAGAAGCGTGAGACACGCGAAAAGCACCGCCCGGTTGGGCGGTGCTTTTCGTTTGGGGGATGAATTAAACTCCAAGCCCTGCTCTGTAGTTCGCCATCTTAGCCACGGTCTCGTCCTTATCCTTGCCGATGAGCATGAAGTAGAACTTGATCTTGGGCTCGGTACCCGAGGGACGGGCGACGATGACGTCACCGTTGTCCAGGGTGAAGGACAGCACGTTGGACTTGGGCAGATTGGTAGACTCCACGGTGCCGCTGACGCGGTCCTCGATGGTCTGGGCCTGGTAGTCACCGAACTTGACTACCTTGCGGCCTGCGATCTCGGCGGGGGCGGGGTTGCGGAGAGCGTTCATCTTCTCGGCCATGCGGGCGGGGCCGTCCAGACCCTCCATGTAGATCTCCACGTTGGCCTCATAGCAGTAGCCGTACTTCTCGTAGAGGGCGTCCAGCGCGTCGGAGAGGGTCATGCCCTTGGCCTTGTAGTAAGCAGTCATCTCGCAGATGAGCATGGCGGCCACCACGGCGTCCTTATCGCGGGCGTAGGTGCCCTTCAGGTAGCCGTAGCTCTCCTCGAAGCCCAGGACGAAGGTGCCGTAGCCCTTCTTCTCGTAGTCCTTGATGACCTCGCCGATGAACTTGAAGCCGGTGAGCACGTTGTGCATCTTGACCCCGTGTGCCTCGCAGATCTTGGCGGCCAGCTCGGTGGTGACGATGGTCTTTACCGCGAAGGGGATCTCGGGCATGGTGTTCGTCTCCTCGTAGGCGGTGAGGATGTAGTCCATGAGGAGCGCGCCCATCTGGTTGCCCGTGATGGTGGTGAAGGAGCCGTCGGGGGTACGGGTGACAACGCCTACGCGGTCGGCATCGGGGTCGGTGGCGACCACCAGGTCGGAGCCCACCTCGTCGGCGATCTTCATACCGATGTCAAAGACCTCCTTGTACTCGGGGTTGGGCTTGGCCACGGTGGGGAAGTCGCCGCTGATCACCATCTGCTCGTCCACGGTGAAGACGTTCTTGTGACCGCAACGGCGCAGGATCTCGGGGACGAGACGGTAGCCGGTGCCGTGGAGGGGGGAGTAGACGATCTTCAGCTCGTCGGCCACGGCCTTGACGGCCTCGGGGTTGACGGCCTGGGCCTGCACGCAAGCGAGGTACTTCTCGTCCATATCTCTGCCCAGCATGACGATCTTACCGGCGGCCAGAGCCTCGTCGAAGTCGGCCAGCTTGACGTCCTCAAAGATATCCAGCTTCTGCATGGTGGCGCTCACCACGTCGGCGTGCTCGGGGGGCAGCTGGGCGCCGTCCTCCCAGTAGGCCTTGTAGCCGTTGTACTGCTTGGGGTTGTGGGAGGCGGTGATGTTGATGCCCGCCACACACTTCAGCTCACGGAGAGCGAAGGACAGCTCGGGGGTGGGGCGGAGCTCGTCGAAGAGGTAGGCGGGGATGTCGGCGGCGGCCAGCACGCGTGCGGCGGTCTTGGCGAAGAGCTCGGAGTTGTTGCGGCTGTCGTAGGCGATGGCGACACCGTCGGCGGTGCGGCCCTCCTCGATGATGAGCTGTGCCAGGCCCTGGGTGGCGTAGGCCACGGTATGGATATTCATGGCGTTCATACCCACCTTCATGGTGCCCCGCAGACCCGCGGTGCCGAAGGAGAGGTAGTCGGTGAAGCGGAGCTGGATCTCCTTGTCATCGTCCTTGATGGAGAGGAGTTCAGCTTTCTCTACGTCGGAGAGCTTGTCGGAGTTGAGCCAGCGGTTGTAGTTGTCGAGATAGTTGGGCATAGGTTCGGTTCCTTTCTGTATGTGAGATTTTTTATTTACGAGGATTGAGCGTCAAGGCTTCTTCACCTGACTGCCACCCCACTCCACCACGGTAAAGCCGTCGCGGGCAGGGGTCTCAAAGGCTTGCGGTGCGATCTCCACCGCCTCGTCGGAGGGGTAGTAGGCCATGAACACGCGAAGCAGGCTGTCGGGGGTGGGGGTGATTTCCAGCACCGCACCGTCGGTGTAGGCATCGGTCTGGAAGGAAATGACGTTATAGGGATTCTCCTGCATGAGGGGCAGCCAGTAGATGATGAACTCGTTGGCCTCCCGTGCCGTCAGCCCTTGTTCGGCTAATGCCCACTCAAGGAATGCGGCGGTGTCTTCACCTTTCACGCAGAAGCCCGTGGAGAAGTCCCACTCGGTGGTCTGCATACCCTCCCAGTAGAGGCAGTAATACTCTTTGCCATCCGGGAAGATCAGCGTGCCGTCGGGGTGGGCGGTGAAGTTTTGCCAGCCCTTTTCGTAGTCGGGGTAGGTGCAGGTGAGGCGGCCGTCAAGGGTAAGGTTCACCGAGACCTCGGTGGGGGTTTCGGGGTAGAGGTAGATGATGGGTTTGGCGGCGGGAATCATGACAACAATGGTTTTCGCGACAATAATGGGCAGATTGCCGGGGTTTTTGGAACGCTCGAGGGTGTCGAAGGTTACATCAACATCGTCGCCTTTGCACCAGGATGAAGTATCCTCATTTTTGGGGATACGCACGTAGACTTCGTCACCGTATTCCTCACGGTGAACTTGATATAGACTGATGCGGATTAAGTCTTCACCGCAAATTGCCTGAACCGATCCGCCAAGAGTTCTTTCCTCCACGGTTTCGGTATAGATATCCTCGGGATTCATGATGGGCGAATCTTCGGTTATGTGTTCCCGTGGGAACGTGGGCGGGGTGCACCCGAACAGGGATACGGTCAGGAGGGCACATAGGGCAAACAGAAGCAGTTTTTTCATGGTGATGGTCTCCTTTCATTGGCATCTGCGGCGGGAGCAAGCCCCCACCCTATGGATTCAGGGGCTTACGCCTCTACTTCCTTCTCAAACACGTGATACCCCGCGCCCACGGTGGTCACCTTGCCGTCGAAGTCCACGTCGGCGGTGACACCGAAGGGGGTCTGGATAAACAGGTAGAGCTTGCCGTAGCGCTTGGACCACCGCACCGAGATCTCGCCCATGACGGTATCCACCACGGCGTGGCAGGAGGTGAGCTTTTCGGGGAAGTAGGGCTTGATGGAGACACGGGTAAAGCCGGGCTCGGTGGGGATAATACCTCCCAGATAGGCGTAGAACCAGTAGCCCACCGCGCCGTACATGGGGTGGTTGTGGGAGTTCATGCCGGGGTTCTTCTTCATCTCGAAGCGCTCCCAGATGGTGGTGGCTTCGTTCTGGAACATATAGCCGAAGGAGGGGTACTCGTCGGAGGTGATGACCTTCCAGGCGTCCTCGATGTAGCCGTGCTTAGTCAGCATATCCATGAGGTAGCGGGTGTTGAGGTTGCCCGTGGTGAACTTGTAGTTCTTCTCCACCAAGTCGTTTCGCATGACCTCGGCGGCCTTGGCCTCACACTCGGCAGGCAGGATCCCCAGCCACAGGGCGAAGGCCTGACAGCCCATGGAGCCGGTAGCCACCTTGCCCGTCTCGGGATCAAACCACTTGTCGAGGAAGGCTTTTCTCACGTACTCGGCCTTTTCGGTGTACTTGGCCTCGGCCTCAGAACGGCCCGTGCGGCGGGCGAAATCAGCCAGGAGCTTGCAGTTGTAGTAGGAGTAGCCCGTGGACATGACCACACCGGGGGTCACGGCGCTGGGGGCGCCCTCGTCGCTCAGACAAGCGTAGGCGGGAGCCGCCCAGTCGCCGTAGTAGGAGTAGTCCACAGTGCCGTCGGGACTGCGGGACAGGAGGTAGTCCTCCCAAGCGGCCATGCCGTCGAAGAACTCGTCCACAGCACCCAGCTCGCCGTAGTGCATCAATGCCTCCTTGGCGGCTACGAGGTAAGACGAGCAGACGGGATCGGCGGGGAGTCCGCCGTAGATGAAGGGAGCACAGCAGGTGAACTGACCCTCGGCGCGCTGCTCGTTCTTGATGTCCTGGAGGATCTTGGGGAAGATGCGGGAGGCGTCGAAGTTGTAGGGGGTCTCCTCAAAGCGTACCGTGGCGTCGTTCATCCACGCCATGCGCTCGTCGCGCTGGGGGCAGTCGGTGAGGATGGAGTGCATATTGTCCCGCTCGGTCATGACCAGGGCCTTTTGGATGGCGTTGACCATGGGGGAGCCGCAGGTGAAGGAGGAGCGGTTTTCCAGATCGGTGTGGATGAGACACGCGTCGATCATTTCGGGCATCAGATAGTCCAGACCCGTGATCTGGCAGTAGCGGAAGCCGTGGTATGTAAAATCGGGTGTCCAAAGGCTCAAATCACGCGCGTCTCCTGCGGCGATATAAGTGTCGGTCTGTTTGGCACCGCGCAGAATGTCGGTGTAGACCGTGCCGTCTTCGTTCAACTCCTCGGTAAAGGTCAAAGTAATCACCTGACCCGCTTTCAGATTCTCGGGGAGGATCAGCTCTGCCACACCTGCGATATTCTGCCCGAAGTCTACCACGAACACACCGGGCTTGGGGGTGGTGATTTCTTTTGGCTCCCAATAACCATGATTGGCGATCGGCTGAAGGACCATGGGGCGCATCTCTCCGCCGGGGGCGGCGGTGGTCTTGACGGGGATCTTGTCGCACTCGTCAAAGTCCTTGTTGAGGGATGCGTCAAAGGTCTCGCCGTTGAAGATGGAGGAGGTGCGAGGGTCAAGGGCGCATTCCCACGTATCATCGGTCACGATGTCCTCGGTGGTGCCGTCCTCGTAAACGATATGGAGATATGCCCACAGAACGCTGTCGCCGTAGAATTCGATCTTGCGCTCGCCCAGCATCTGCCACATGAAGTCGGTGCCGTTCTTGCGCCAGCCGGGGGCGACCTGGATCTCCAGGCGGTTCTGGCCCTTTTGAATCAGGTTTTCCCGCAGGTGGCTGACGCGATAATAGCAGGTCTTGGCATAATTGGCATGAGCGGGATCCAGATGCCAGCAGTCAAATGGTTCGCCGTTGAAAGAGGCGTGGTGATAACCCAGACCGCAATAGTATAACATCGCGCTGTCTATGGGCTTGTCTATGGTGAAGTCCTTGACAAAGCGCAGTACCCGCTCACCCTGATCCTCCCTGGAAGTGATCCACTCCCCGGGGAAGGTGCCGAGACATCCGTTGAACAGGGTGACGGAGTAGGGCTCGGTCTTTTCGGTGGCAGATTCTACGATCACGGTTACCTCTGCCAAAGCCCCCGCGGGGAAGGTGAAGCCGTCCAGCAGAGCGGACTGGCGGGAGGTCTCCACCCGGCCGCTGTCAAAGACGGTCTCGCCGCCGATCTCCACGGTGAGGGTGTAGGCGATCTGCTTGTCATCGGGGTTGCCGCCGCCCACCGCCCAGGAGAGGGTGGGGGTGGCGTGCTTGGGAGAAAACTCGCATATGGGGAAGAGGACGGGGGTGCCGTCCAGATAGACCTGTCGGATGTAGATCATGGCGTTGTGTCCTTTCATGGGAGGGCATAGTCGACCACTATACCTATACAAGTATATCATACC
>JAFQOC010000281.1 GCA_017420845.1 Clostridia bacterium | reverse complement strand
TCGTGGTCAAAATGGACGTGTCCCGCGATGACGGCGTCGGGGGCCAGGCCGGGCTCCACCGCCACGGCGTTGTAGAAGGCCATGGTAGCGGGATCGTCCGCGCCAAATGCCCCCTCTCCGATGGTCAGCTCCTGCCGCCAGACACGCACCGTGTCCTCCACCAGAGTTTCAGCGTGGACGGGGACGTGGAGAGCCAGGATCAGGGCCTTGCCCGTGGCCTTGGCGCGGCGGGCGGCGGTGAGGTAGGCCTCCAGGGTTTCAGGACGGATGCGGTCCAGGCCGCTGTCCACGGCGCAGACCAGGACGGTGTCGTCCTCATAAATCGCGGCGTGATCCACAGCCCCCGATACAGCGTCCACGCGGGGAAGGTAGGTGGCGGCGGCATTCTCGGTGTGGTAGTCGTCAGCGTAGCTCCAATCGTGGTTGCCCGTGATGTAGAGGACGGGCACCTTGCAGGTGTCCACGCAGGTCTCAAGCAGGATCAAATTGGCCTCTGAGGGGAAGTCGATGATGTCCCCTGTCATGAGGATGAGGTCGGCGGAGATCTCCTCGCCGTAGCGGAGCAAGGCGGGGAGGGCGGCCTCGGAGGGGTAGGGCCTGCCGCCTCCGAACAGGCCTTGGCGGGGCGGGATGTAATCGCGGCGGACAGGCTCCATGGCGGCCTTCTCAACCTCGTCCAGAGCGCAGGCGTGGAGGTCGGTAAAATGGAGGATCTTGAATTCTTTTTTGAGTCCCTTGACGGGAACGGTAGTGAAGATGGGCTTTGGAGTAGGCTGGTTCA
The DNA here is from genome assembly GCA_017420845.1 of Clostridia bacterium. Classification (GTDB taxonomy): domain Bacteria; phylum Bacillota; class Clostridia; order Oscillospirales; family CAG-272; genus CAMEON01. The sequence goes on along the minus strand of JAFQOC010000281.1, from coordinate 1,040 downwards.
TGGCGACCTCCTTACAGGTACTGCTCCTTCAGCTCACTGATCTCCGCCATCCACAAGGCGCTGACCGCGTCGGAGGGCATAGCCCATCCCCCTCTGGGAGATACGCTGATACCGAACACGGCGGGGCCGTCGGGGAGGCAGGAGCGCTTGAACTGCTGGGTGAAGAAACGGCGGTGGAAGGTCTCCAGCCACTTCAGGATCGTCGCGTCGTCGTACGTATCCCCCAACGCGTACCGCGTCAGGCGAAAGAGCTTGGCGGGGGTGGAGCCATAGCGCAGGAGATGATACAGGAAGAAATCGTGGAGCTCGTAGGGGCCCACCAGATCCTCGGTCTTCTGGGCGATCTTCCCTTCCTTATCGGCGGGGAGCAGCTCAGGGCTGACAGGAGTGCCCAGCACGTCGGCCAGAGCGTCAGCCAGCTTGTCGTTGCCCTGAACACGGGCCAGCTTGGCGGAGTAGGCAGTCAGCTCACGGACCAGAGTCTTGGGAACATTGCCGTTGACGCTGTACATGGACATGTGGTCGCCGTTGTAGGTAGCCCAGCCCAGGGCCAGCTCGGAGAGGTCGCCGGTACCGACCACCATACCGCCCTCGTCGTTGGCGATATCCATGAGGATCTGGGTGCGCTCTCTGGCCTGGGCGTTCTCGTAGGTGACGTCACGAGCCTCGGGGTCGTGGCCGATGTCCTTGAAGTGCTGGGTCACCGAATCGAAGATATTGACCTCACGGAAGTCTACGCCCAGCTCCTCGCAGAGGATCACGGCGTTGTTTTTGGTACGGGCGGAGGTGCCGAAGCAGGGCATGGTCACCGCCACGATATCGGTGCGGGGTCTGCCCAACAGGTCCAGAGCGCGGGCCATAACCAGAATGGCCAGGGTGGAATCCAGACCACCCGAAATACCCAGCACGATCTTCTTGGCCCAGGCGGCGGTGATCCGCTTGGCCAATCCCTTGGCCTGGATGGTCAGGATGCGCTCGCAATGGTCTGCCCAGCGGGTGGGATCCACGGGGAGGAAGGGGTGGGGATTCACGGGGCGGGT
>JAFQOC010000280.1 GCA_017420845.1 Clostridia bacterium | reverse complement strand
CCCCATCGTTGCCGTAGAGGGAACGTGGGTGGCCTCACCCCGATAAACTGCAATTTGAAGCATCGCCAAAAACGTTCGCTTCTTCCACCGCTCCCTATGCGTGGACTCGAATGAAAAAAGCACCTCGCGGGTGCTTTTTTCTATCAAGGCTTCATCCACTTCTCTACCCGTTTCTGCCACTTCAGGTAGTACAGGATCACCAGACGATCGATGAGAATATCGAAAATGACGTAGGTGAACACCGAAAGGCCTATGACAGCCCACGCCATGACGGGGGGCTCGTCTGCTTCTCCAAATCCCTTGAAGAAGGCGTCGGCAAAGCTACCCTCCCCGCCCAGCATGATGAAGTAAAAGACGGCCAGGTACAAAAGCAGAACGGCGGTCAGAAGCAACAGCTTGACCCCCCATCCCAATACGCGGGGCAGGCGATCCAGCTTTTGCTTGACCATGGGGTAAAAGCCCGCCAGTCCAGCGTACATCCAGGCCGCAAGACTCTGGGGCATGAGCAGAACCCCCAGGGTGGCGGTGACGGCGTAGGACAGGAGTGCGTATCGCATGCCGTAGCATAAAAGAATGGGGAGCAGAACCAGCGCGGCGGCGGCCGCGGCAGTCAGATCCAGGATCTCAATAACCGCTCCCAGTCCCAACATAACCACGGCCAGCGCGCACAGAACGGCGCAGGTTGCCAGCTTGCGGGTGGATCGGGATCGGCGGGTGCGTTTCGGTTGGTTGGACATGTTCATAGGCATCAACAGCAGCAACGACCCATGTCACAGCAACAATCGGCGCAAATGAGCATGGAGCAAATATCACAGACAGAGCAGGAGGAGCCACCGGAGGATCGACCTCTGCCAAAGCCCTCGGAGCGATTACGCAGGCGCTCCCGAGCGTCCCTGTACTCGGGATTTTCGGGATCCATGCCACAGGCGGTGTCGAAAAAGTGACCGGCGTCCACATAGTGTCCGCGGCCGACAGCCACACAGCCCATAAGGAAGTGCCACTCAGCTCCCCGTTCGGACTCGGGAATGGAGGACAGGATCTGTGCCGCCTCGGCCATACGGCGAAGGTTGATGAGCTGACGGACGGTGACGTAGGGGTTACTGCCGCCGTAAGCGGAGCTGCCGCCGTAAGCGGAGCCGCCTCCGTAAGCGTCTCCATAGGCACCGCCGTAGGCAGAGCCTCCTCCGCCCGTGCCGCCGGTGGCCTTGCCGGCGCGGATCTTCTGGATCTCGTCGTAGGCGGCGTTGATCTCCTTCATTTTCTCCCCCGCCATCTCGGCCAGATCGCTGTCGCGGTACTTGTCGGGATGGTACTTCCGCGCCAGAGCGCGGTACGCCGATTTGATGTCGTCGTCGGTGGCGGTGGGGGACACGCCAAGGATCTTGTAGGGATCGTTCATGATCATTACCTTTCCGTATCAGTAGGATTAGGACTTGAAGCCCGCGGATTTGCGGCGGCGCAGAGATGAGGACTCGGTACCGTCCTCTCCGAACAGGATCCGTTCTGCCTCCCGGGGCATGCCCAGATAGAGCAGATTGGACAGGAGCCCTCCCAGGTCGGGGTTTTCCTCAGTACTCAGCAGATCAAAGGCCATCTCCAATTGGGTCAGCTCGCTCAAAAGAGCCAGCCGCAGAGTCTCTCGCGTATCGGGAGGAAGCTCCTTCAGGGTCGGGTCGGCCTCCAGCATATGGCGGTAGAGGCAGGCCAGGGGATTGTAGCGGTTGTATTTCAGGTCCTCGGCAAAATCATCTGCCGCATCCAGAATGTAGATCCACCGCCCTACGTGGAGGCCGATGGTCTGGGCCAGCTTGGCGGTATTCCCCTCCAGCCCGTGGGCAAGCAGGGCGGCCATCAGCTCTCCGAACAAAGAGGCAGGCTGATCCACCGAGGCGGGTCGGGCGGCCTCCAGCTCGCTCAAGGCCCTCATCGCCCGATAGACCTGCATATCCACCTCCCCGTAGCCCCGACGGATCGCCTTGCGGCGCATGGCCGAGACAAAGGGAGAAATAGCGGAGGCGGCGGTGCGCTTCAGCCCCCGCTCGTCCCGCAGATCATCTCGTACCTTATGGTAGGCCAGGATGGCGGAGAGGTAGGCGCTGAGGGTCAGCGCTTGATTGGGCTCAACCATAGGGCGGCGGCGGGTGGGGTGAACCGCACAGCGGCGGGCCCCCACCGTGACGGTCTCCCCCGTCAAAGCCATACGGACCAGCGCGAAGAAGGTAAAGTCGTAGGACAGCGTCATGCGGGAGCATTGACCCGTACACTTACCCATGGTACGGCAAAGACCGCAATATACCGCGCGGTAGTATTCCTGCTCCCGCACCTTAAGCTCGGGCACGTGAGTACGCAGATAACCGTACATGGACAGACTCCTCCTTATACATGATGCTTTATTATACCGCATTTTTCCTTTCTTCGCAACCCCGTAATTGTAAATATTTGCAAATCCAATGTGAAGTTATCCGACAAAAAAAGGAAAAATTCACAGGATTGGCATAATTTGTTCTTTTTGTTGGCATATCTGGAGGGTATGATTAAAGAAAGCGTTTATACATCCTGATTGGAAAGGCTCGAATATGTTGGATTTCTTTCGTAAGCCCTACTTGTACTGCGTAACCTTCAGTCTGGCGTTGACTCTGCTTCTGGCCTGGTCGCTCTTGGCTGTTTTCATCATTCCCAAGGAGATGGAACAGCCCGGGGAGGAATATGAGACCATTGATCTGTCTCAATTCACTACCGCTCCCGAGGATACCGACGCCCCGGGGGACAGCTCCGACAGTGAGCCCGTCTACGTTCTGACCCTCCCCTCTGATCAGCCCTCCGTTGAGGAGCCCCCCGAGGAGACAGCCGACGGAACCGACTCAGCAGACGGGGACGAAGCCATCACAGACCCGCCCGTACAGTATCCCGTCATCACCGAAAACAGCTACCTGGACGAGAATATTTCCATCACCATCACCACCGTACGGCAATTTGGCTCGAATTTTCACGTGGCAGACGTCAAAATTCGAACTCCTCAATATCTGAAGACCGCTTTGGCACAGGACACCTACGGCCTCAATATCAAGGAGAAAACCTCGGAACAGGCCCGCCGCGTGAACGCCATTCTGGCCATCAACGGTGACTACTACGGTGCCAACGAGAAGGGCTACGTCATCCGAAACGGCGTCATCTGGCGCAAGACCCTCCGTCCTACCGATGACAAGCGGCGGAAATACTTTGACGACCTGGCCATTCTGTGGAACGGCACCCTCCTTCCCTTCGACGAAAAGACCACCTCCATCGACGACCTGAAATCTCTGGGTGCCGTGCAGGTTTTTGCCTTTGGGCCAACCCTTTTAAAAAACGGGGAGATCACGGTGAACGCCTCCACCGAGGTGGGAGTTTCCAATCCCGGCGGCAATCCCCGCACCGCCATCTGTTACGTGGAGGAGGGACATTACCTCTTTGTGGTCGCCGACGGCCGTACCGATCAAAGCAAGGGTCCCACCCTCTTGGAGCTGGCACAGGTTCTTCGGGATCTGGGGGCTGTCACCGCATACAATCTGGACGGAGGCGGCTCTGCCACCATGTATTTCAACGGCAAGCTGGTGAATAATCCCTGCACCAACTGGAACGAGATCCATGAAAGAGAGGTGAGCGACATTGTCTATATCGGCTATTAAGCGGTGGCCTCCCTCCCGCCGCCGTATGCTTCGCGCAGCCGTCACAGGAGTCTCGGTTGCGCTGTTCTGCGTGATCTTCACCTTTGTATATGAACAATTTTCCCATGGAGCTGTGTCCTCCCATATGCGCTGCATGTTTCTCATGCCCCTGGTGGGCTGTGCTCTCCCCTGCTTGATCGGGCTTTTGACCCCCCTCCATCGCTTCGTCAGCCGCGCGGGCTTCAATCTCTGGAATTCGGGGCTGGCGGTCTGGACGGTGGGTTGCCTGTTCCGAGGCATTGT
>JAFQOC010000279.1 GCA_017420845.1 Clostridia bacterium | reverse complement strand
TTGGCGGCGGCCAGACGGCGGTAGATCTCCAGAGCTTCGAGGTATAAGGCCTCGGCCTCGGCGGGGCGTTGGGTGTTCTTATACAGGTTAGCCAGATTGTTGCAGGTCATGGCCACATCCGGCTCGTAGGATGCGGGTTTAGCGGCAGCCAGGCGGCGGCAAATCTCCAGGGCTTCGAGGTATAAGGCCTCGGCCTCGGCGGGGCGTTGGGTGTTCTTATACAGGATAGCCAGATTGTTGCAGAATCTTGCCCAATCGCTCTCCGCCGTGTCCCCTCGGCTCTTGTACTCATGGTACAGCTGGTCCCCTACCTGCAGAGCGCGGGTGTGGTTGTTCTGTCTGTACAGGAAGGCCATGTAATCGTGCACGCAATCCAGCCCCAAACGATGCTCCACAGTGATCGTCCGCGCCTTTTCGTACAGTTTCTGGATCTCGGTGGCATTCTCTTTCGTGATGCCTTGGGACTTCAGGATGTCGATGCGGGTAGTCAGCTCCTTGACCAGTGCCTCCATCTGCTTGCGGCTTTGGACGGCGGTCTCCTTGGCGCGGCGGAGATCGGCTTCGAAGGCATCTATATCCAACACGGCCAGGGCTTCCTTGAGCTTGCCCGCTTCAAAGAGCTCAACAGCCTGCTTGGTACGGGGGGTCACGTACGTACCGTCGGCGGTGAGCTTGGTCAGGCGCATGGAGGTCTCCAGCAGCTGCATTTCGTACTTATGGAGCTCCTCCTGCAGTTTGTTCCAGCGGGCGGAGATGGCATAGACCTTGTCCCATGCTCCCTGATCGTCGGGGTTTTGCATCACAGCCAGGCGGGCGGCCGCCTTCTGCTCCTCCAGCTCGGCGATCTCGGCACGGAGGCGGTTGATGCCCTCGTGGTTGCGGTAGAAGGGGATATTCTCCACGCTGATGGCGGCTCGGTCTTGCTCGTCGGTCAGCTCTTGGTTATTGACCAGCACCTGCGCGTCCTTCAGCTCCACCGTCATATGTAACTCGGGATCCTGAGCCAGAGCCAGCAGGATGCGGAGCTTGACGGTATCCACGTGGCGGAATTCCACGTAGTAGTGCTGCAGCTCCTCCCGCATATAGCGGATGAAGGTCTCCAGAGCCTCGGTGCCCTTGTCTCCCTCGGGCAGAAGCTTGACAAAGGGGATGATACGGGGCTTGTCGGTCTTTTGGAACTGCTCATAGGCGGTGCGGAATTCCTCTACGGTGAATTCTCCCGCGTCATGCCAGAAAAGAATATAGAGGTAGTCACTCTCGCGGATGTACTGATCGTACAGATCCTGCTTGCGAGTCTTTGATACGATCCCCGTATCGTCCTCGCACATTTCAAGGTCAAATTCCACCGTATGACCAAACGCTTTTTTGAGAGTGCGGGTGATAAAACTGCTGATCTCATTTCGCTCATCGTGGAGATCATGGATGGATGACGCGAGGAAAATTTTGATCTTTTTCATGGTCAAAGTCCCTTTCGGTCAGATTTGGGTCAAGTCTTCTTTTTGGAAAAATTCAACTGCGACAAGACGATTCCCGCGAAGATGATGAGGCACCCCACATACCCGATGGGCAATATCTCCTGATCCACGTGGAGGCTTTCGGGGGTGACGAGGTTCCAGAGGATCCCGCCGATGGCGGCGAAGACCGACTCGGTGGAGAAGATGATGGCGGCGTAGGTGGGGTCGGAGCGCTTCTGGGCCAAGACCTGGAGGGTATAGGCTACCCCCACCGACAGAATACCGCAAAAGAGGATGGCCCACTTGGCGTTCCACACGCCGCTCCAGGTGACGTCCTCGAAGATCACGCCTGCAATGAGTCCCAGGGCGCCGCTGACAAAGAACTGCCACGAGGAAAAGCGCAGGGGGGAGACGCGGGCGATGAAGAGGTCCACGATGAGGATGTGGCCCGCCCAGAAGAAGGCGCCGATGAGGATGACCAGCTCTCCCATGCCGAAGGAGAAGGCCTCCCCCGGGCGCAGGCAGAGGAGGTAGAGCCCCACGGTGGCGAGGACGCAGCCCAGCCAGATATTCCAGCCCGACTTCTTGCGGAAGATGAGGAAGTAGAACACGGGGGTGAGGACGGTGTACAGGCCCGTGATGAAGCCCGCCTTGCCGGGGTCGCGGGTCATGGCCGCGCCGAACTGCTGGAGGGCGGAGGCGGTGAAGAGGCAGAGGCCGCCACAGAGAGCGCCCAGGGCGGTATGCTTGTGGCGTTGCTTCTTTTCGGCGGGGGTCAGGCCGTTCTCCTTTTCGAAGATGCAGTAGACGGGGATGAGAGAGGCGGCACCCAGCATGAAGCGGATGCCGTTGAAGGTGAAGGGCTCTACATGGTCACTCCCCAGCACCTGGGCCACGAAGGCGAAGCCCCAGATGATGGCGGTGGTGAAGAGCATGACGGTGGCGGTGAATCTGGATCTCATGGGGATGGGTTCCTTTGCTTTGGAGTGGTAGCGTTTACGGTGACGAAAACAAGGATCAGCCAAAGGATCAACGCGATGATCGCGGGTTCCCGATTCATTCCTGAACCTCAAAATCCGCGATGGCCTTGAAGAACGCCATATCCTCGGCGTAGCGGGCCTCATTCTTGCTCCGTCCCGAGATGGTGGGCTTATGGAGGCAGAGGATGGCGTTCTCGGGGTAGATCTGGGCGGCGGGGTTGTACTTATAGAAGTCGGTATCCTTCAGGGCGATGCCGAAGCCGTCGGGGAGAGCACCCGTCGGGAGATCGCCGTTGGTGTAGACCTCCGAGAGGGGCTTGAGGCGGTCGGCGTCGCGGAGGATGCCGTAGAGATAGGGGCTGAGGATGTAGACCGAGGTCTCTCCCGTCATGGTGAAATTGGAGAAGTTCTTGTACTCGTCGGAGTTGAACTTGCGGTTGATCTGGAACTGGTCGGGGTTGCCGTTCTCGTCGGTCATGGCCTCGTAGCGGTCGGCCTCGGACTCGAATTCCTCCTCGGAGTAGATCTGGTACTCCACCAGATTGACCAGCTTTTCCCCGTTTCCGTTGAAGTCCTCGGGGCAAATACGGGTGAGGAGCTTCTCAAACTCGGCACGCTCCTCCTTATTCATGCGGTAGGTGGAGGCGAGGCAGACCGAGGTATCGTAGCGGGGTCTGTTCACCATCTGCACCAAACAGATGATGGCCACCGCCACGAAAAAGGTCACCACGATGACCGTCCATTTATTGTGATACCAGAAGTTGTCCAGCCAACGGAGCGCCGGGGACGATTCCATAATATCCCGCGCTTCCGGCTTATCGCTGTCGTTCTGTGGATTCTGCTCAGGCTCGGGAGGCTCAATGGGGTTGTGGCGGTAGTTGACGTTGTAGTTGGACATGACACGGTTCCTTTCTATGTGAGAATTCGTAATTCGCAATTCGTAATGGATATAGTTTTTTTAATTTGGCAATTTTTCAAATTTGGATTTACCGGCGCGTTGGGTTGCGGTAAGGCGGGGTGCAGGGG
>JAFQOC010000278.1 GCA_017420845.1 Clostridia bacterium | reverse complement strand
GGCTTCCGCCGCACGTCGGGGCGCTCGCGGCCGCCCCCGACACCCCCGGCCACCCTGGAGAGGTGCAGGGGCTCCGCCCCTGCACCCCGCTTAACTGCAACCCCACGCGCCGACAAACCCAAATTTGAAGAATCGTTACTTGAATCATAGCCGGTGGTGGGACTCTGAACCCCGCCGAGCGGTGCTCGGCATCAAACTGCACCAACAGAGCAGAAGTGAGAAACTTGCTTGCAGTTTGAAGTGAGATTTCTCTGCCTCATCATCAACAGCAAAAACAGGGCATCCCCGTTGGGGATACCCTGTTTTTGGTGCCGGTGGTGGGACTCGAACCCACACGATGTCGCCATCAACGGATTTTGAGTCCGTCACGTCTGCCAATTCCATCACACCGGCTTATGATATCGCCGCCCTTGCGGACAGCGCATATATTGTATCACACATTTGGAGAAAAGTCAAGTACCCCCGAGCATTTTTTTCTCGGGGGCTTTGCTTATTTTTCGGAATTTTCGGAATCGGGCTTGTACTCGATCAGATCCGCAATACCGCAACCCAGAGCATCGCAAAATTTCTCCAGCAGGTAGCTGTCGTATCGCGCGACCTTGTTCTTATAGTATTTGTCGACCACTTGGAAACGGATGTCCGTTCGCTTTGCTAATTCATACCTCGTGATCCCGTGGGAATCCAGATAGCGATCCAGTGATAAACGAATCATCATCACCACCTCTTTTCAATATATATTTTAACAAACATATATTCTCTTGACAATTTCCCTTTTAGGGTGTATACTTAATTAAGTATGTACCCAAAAGGTGCCTTACAGGAGGTAAAAATGAAACTTTTAATTGCAGGCTCTCGCTCCATTACGTCCTTTGATCTGTCTCCCTATATTCCCGACGACGTGGAGCTCATTATCACGGGGGGAGCGAAGGGGGTGGATACCCTGGCGGAGACGTATGCGCGGGAGCGGGGGATCCCCACCCTGACCGTCAAGCCCGCCTATGAGAAATACGGCCGCGCCGCGCCCATTTTGCGGGACGAGGAGATGGTGGACATGGCCGACGCGGTGCTGGTGGTCTGGGACGGGGTCTCCAGAGGGAGCAAGCATACTGTCGATTACGCGCACAAGAAGGAACGGAAGCTGACGGTGGTCTTGGTGTGAAGATAAGGGGAAGAAAAGGAGGCATTTTTTAAAGCCTCCTTTTTCCTTCAACCTCCCTTTCGCTCGAAAGGATATGTTTCCCGTATCCGCTCCAAAGCCTTCAGCCGTTCTTTGGGGGTGAGATCCGCTACCTGTATCCGGAGGGGCGGATGAAAGTCCCCCGGGTAGAGGCAATGGGAGTCGGGGAGGGCGGGAACTGCGGTGTACAGCTCATCGGTGCAGAGGTTTCCGCGGATATCGGCAAGCAGGGCGCGCAGAATGCCCGGATCTGTGGTTCGGAACAGGATCCGATCCGCACAGTAGGGAGCATAGTCCCGGAACAGTCTGTATTGATTCCCGATCTGCCAACCGTCGGCAAGCAGCACCGTGCAGACACCTGCCCATGACCCCGTGCGCGCTACCTTGACGATCAGCTTGGTCAGCTCCTGTGCCGTGACCGCGTATGCGGGGTCGGGAGTCGCGGTATATTCGTCCGCGCAGTTGAGGATCGCTTGCTGAACCTCATTCACCAGAATGAGAAGACGGCCCATGGGCTCCAGTCCGTCCACCTCCGCGGCCACTATGTTGTACTCGTCGATGTTCCGAATGTAACGGTCGGTATGCCGGACTCTTGCCTCGGTCAAGCGCTCATAGCGATCCTCTACTATGGCATAGGCTTCCTTAAAAAAATCAAGCAGCTGGCGGGGGGTGACGCCCGTACGGACACACTCAATATGGGGGATCGGTGCCGTCTTGTATTCCTCCAATTCAAAGCCGCCCTGCTTGCAATCCGCCAAGCGAAACGAAAGCTCGCGAGGGGAGTGAGACGCGCAGCCATTCAGCACGAGAGCGTGGAGAAGGGCGGTCTTGTTGCTGTTCCAATCTCCAGCCACCAGATAGTTCTGACCGTTGACGGGCAGGTAAACGGGCTCATGGGAGCTGTCAAGCCCTACGGGAATGGAAACGCCG
>JAFQOC010000277.1 GCA_017420845.1 Clostridia bacterium | reverse complement strand
CCCTGCCAAGGCGCGAGGGGAACGTGAATGTTCAAACTCACCGATAAACTGCAATTTGAACGCTTGACACGAGCTCTTGTCTGCCCCTATTCTACCACGGTGAGAGACAAATTACAAGCCCCCTCTGCGGGAAATGTGTCTCGCGGAGCGGGAATTTCGCCCTTTTCTCGCTCCGCGGCGCAGGATTCCCGCCATTTTTCCGGCAATAGGAAAAAAATCCCAATATTTTTGCAAAATTCCTCGAAAATCAAAAGTAATTTTCGAGGATTCTGCGTATATTATAAATGAAAGCAAAAAAAGCCGCCCCATAAGGCTTAACCGAGGGCGCGGCGGAAAAGGAGGAAGGATATGAAGCAAAGCCTGCATGAGTGGATGGACGAGCGGGAAAGCCTGCTGCTGTCTCCCTGTGCCACCGGATCGTCGGCGTCCCGTGGACGGGAATATCCCATGGAGCCCTGCCCCATGCGCAGTGAGTTCCAGCGTGACCGTGACCGCATCATTCATTGCCAGTCCTTCCGCCGCCTCATGTACAAGACTCAGGTCTTCCTCGCCCCCGCGGGGGACCACTACCGCACCCGCCTGACCCACACCCTGGAGGTCACCCAGATCGCCCGTACCCTTGCCCGCGCCCTACGCCTCAACGAGGATCTCACTGAGGCCGCCGCTCTGGGACACGACCTCGGTCACACCCCCTTCGGTCACGCGGGAGAGGATGCCTTGACCCGTTGCTACGATCCCGACTTCGCTCATTACCGCCAAAGCCTGCGTGTGGTGGAGAAGCTGGAAAAGAACGGGAAGGGACTTAATCTTACCTGGGAGGTGCGGGACGCCATCGTCAACCACACGGGAGATTCGATGGCCGCTACCCCTGAGGGACAGCTCATCAAGTTCGCTGACCGCATCGCCTATATCAACCACGATATCGACGACGCCATCCGCGCGGGGATCCTGGCCCAAGCCGACCTTCCCTCGGAGATTACTGCTGTACTGGGGGAGACCCATGGAGAGCGCATCAATACTATGGTGCAATCCGTCATTACAGCCAGCGAAAATTCCTCGGTCATCTCCATGACCCCCGACGTGCAGGCAGCTACCAACGATCTGCGGTCCTTCCTCTTTGAACGGGTCTACCGCAATCCCGTGGCCAAGGGGGAGGAGACCAAGGCTAAGGAAGTGGTCTACGCCCTGTTCACCTATTACGTCACCAATCCCGACAAGCTCCCCGACCGCTACAAGAGCCGCATCGGCACCGCCGAGGGGGAGACCGTGGAGCGAGCCGTGGCCGACTTCATTTCGGGTATGACCGACCGATACGCCATTGAGGCGTATCGGGAGCGGTTCGTTCCCAGAGTGTGGAGGGGGGTGCACGAATGAGCATGTATTCCCGTGATATCGTGGAGGCCATCAAGGATCGGTCCGACATTGTGGATCTGATCGGCGGCTACGTCTCCCTCAAGCGGGCAGGATCCAACTATAACGGCCTCTGCCCCTTCCACAGTGAGAAAACACCCTCCTTTACGGTATTCCCCGATAACCAGTCCTTCTTTTGCTTCGGTTGTGAGGCAGGCGGTGACGCCTTTACCTTTATTATGCGCACCGAGAACCTGGATTATAAGGGTGCCATAGAATTTTTAGCCAAGCGGGGCGGCGTGGAGCTCCCCGCCGACAGTCGGGAGGAGCGCCGCGGCGTATCCCGCAAAAGGGTCTTTGAGATGAATCTCATCGCCGCCCGATTCTGGCGGGAATGTCTCTTTGATCCCAACATCGGCCGTGTGGGTATGGAGTACCTGACCGAGAAGCGCGGCCTGCCCCTGTCCATCATCCGCCGCTTTGGTATCGGTTACGCTCCCAATGACTTCAACGCCTTAACTACCGTACTCACACGGGAGGGATTTACCCCCGAGGAGATCAAGGAAGCGTTCTTGGGCACCATCAGCCAAAAGAACGGCCGCGTGTACGACCTGTTCCGCGACCGCGTCATGTTCCCCGTCATCGACAATACCGGCAACGTCATCGCCTTCTCGGGCCGTGACGTAGGGGGACATGACAACCGCAAATACGTCAATAGCTCGGACACCCCTGCCTTTCAGAAAAGGCGCAACCTGTTCGCCTTGAACTTTGCCAAGAACCATTGTGCCGAGCAGCTGATTCTTTGTGAGGGCAATATCGACGTGGTTTCCCTCCACGCCGCAGGCTTTGAGAATGCCGTGGCCTCTCTGGGTACGGCACTCACCGACGAGCAGGCTCGGATCATGGCGAAGTATACCAAGCAAGTCGTTTTAGCCTATGACTCAGACGAGGCGGGGCAAAGGGCTGCCCACCGCGCTATGGGAATTTTTGCCAAGGTGGGGTTGGATGTCCGCATTTTGCAGATGCAGGGCGCTAAGGATCCCGACGAATATATTAAGAAATTCGGGGCCGAGCGGTTCCGTCAGCTCATCAAGAACAGTCGCACGGGCTTTGAATTCAAGCTTCAGTCAGTACTGGCCCAATACAATTTGGACATCCCTGACGAGAAGATCAAGGCCGCCGCCGAACTGTGCGCCATCATCGCGCGGGTCTACTCCTCGGCTGAGCGGGAGGTCTACATCCACGCCGTGGCGGATCGCTTGGGACTCCGCGAGGACAGCCTTCGCAAGGATGTGGAATCCGCCATGCGTCGCAACGCCAAGGCGGGGAAGCAACAGGAAAGCCAGCAGGCGCGCCTGTCGGCTATGGGCATACGGGATAAGGTCAACCCCGAGGCCGCGGGCAATATCCGCGCCGCCGCCGCCGAGGAGACCATCCTGGGCTTGCTCCTGCTCTACGCTGAGCACCGCAAGGCCGTACGGGACGGCGTCGTCCCTCTGACGCGGGACAGCTTCGTTACCGCCTTCCATCGCAACGCCTTTACGGTGATCATGACGCTGGAGGAGAGCGACGGCGGGTTCGATTTCTCTCTGATGGGTGAGTACTTCACCGTAGAGGAAATGGGACGGCTGGCTCGCTTGGAGCAGACCCGACGTGCGCTGTCCGAAAACGGAACCACGGTGCTTCGGGCTGCCATAGATACCCTGGCCGCCGCCAAGGAACGGCAGAACGTCAAGGAGGCTGCTCCCGCCGACCGCATTCAGATGATCCTGGCGGGGAAGCGAAAAAATATCAACCGAGGGTCGGATGACGATCCTTGACTCTCCATGGGGCGTGACGTACGGCTCGCGCCGCGTGGCCGTTACGAAACAGACCGTGCCATAGGCCATGCCACAGGCTGCGCCATGGGCACCGCTGTCATGAATGACAAGCATGAATGACAAAAAAGATTATATAGAGAAGTCCCACAGGGTGGGAAGAGAAAGGAAGTATCACTATGGAAAAGAAGAACAACGCAGGTACCGAGGCCGTTAAGCACGTAGCAAAGTCCGAGGCGGAAAAGAACGCTAAAATGGACGACCTGATCGAAAAGGGTAAGAAGGGCCGTCTGTCCGAGAGCGATATGGATGCCGCTCTGGAGGAAATGGATTACGATATTGACAGTCTGGACAAGCTGTACGAGTCCCTGGAGGATGGCGTACCCATGCCCGAGCTTTCCGGCTCTGAAATGAGCGAGATCGAGAGCGAGGTGGAGCAGTTCGGCAACAGCGAGAATATGCAGCGCATTCTGGAGCAGGAGGGTCTGGTGGATGACCCCGTCCGCCTGTATTTGAAGGAGATCGGTCGGGTGCCCCTCCTCACCTCCGAGCGTGAGCACGAGCTGGCAGAGCGTATGGCCGCCGGTGACATCGAGGCCAAGAAGGCGCTGGTGGAGGCCAACCTCCGTCTGGTGGTTTCCATCGCCAAGCGGTACGTGGGCCGCGGCATGTTCTTCTTGGATCTGATCCAGGAGGGAAATCTGGGTCTGATGAAGGCCGTGGATAAGTTCGACTATACCAAGGGCTACAAGTTCTCTACCTACGCCACCTGGTGGATCCGTCAGGCCATTACCCGCGCCATCGCAGACCAGGCCAGAACCATCCGTATCCCCGTCCATATGGTGGAAACCATCCATAAGGTGTCCCGCTACTCCCGCCAGCTCCTGCAGGAGTACGGCCGTGAGGCTACCGCCGAGGAGATCGGTGAGAAGATGGGCATGAGTGCTGAGAAGGTCCGCGAGATCATGAAGATCGCCCAGGACCCTG
>JAFQOC010000276.1 GCA_017420845.1 Clostridia bacterium | reverse complement strand
TGTACCGTATGCTGATCAAGGAGGATATCTCCAAGTACGATCTCTCCTCGGTGCGCCACATGACCACCGCAGGCGAGGCTCTGAACCCCGAGGTCTACCGCCAGTTCGAGAAGGCCACGGGTCTGCAGATTCTGGAGGGCTTCGGTCAGTCCGAGTCCACCATGATTATCGGTAACCTTACAGGCGCGCCCCACAAGATCGGCTCCATGGGTAAGCCCGCTCCCATCTACGAGGTGGAGCTGCAGGATGCCGACGGCAAGCCCGTTCCCGTGGGTGAGACGGGTGAGATCTGCATCCGCGTGGCCGACGGCGCCCCCTGCGGTCTGTTCACGGGCTACTACAACGCTCCCGACAAGACCGCCGAGGTCTGGCACGACGGCTACTACCATACCGGTGATACCGCGTGGAAGGACGAGGACGGCTTCTACTGGTTCGTTGGCCGTGTGGACGACGTCATCAAGTCCTCGGGCTACCGCATCGGCCCCTTTGAGATCGAGTCGGTCATCATGGAGCTGCCCTTCGTCCTGGAGTGCGGCGTCTCCGCCGAGCCCGACGAGGTCCGCGGCCAGGTGGTCAAGGCCTCCATCGTGCTGGTGAAGGGAACCGAGCCCACCGAGGAGCTGAAGAAAGAGATCCAGCGCTACGTCAAGGAGCGCACCGCCCCCTACAAGTATCCCCGTATCGTGGTCTTCCGGGACGAGCTGCCCAAGACCACCAGCGGCAAGATCAAGCGCAATATGCTGTAAGGAGACACGGTTATGTATCCCCTTAAGCGTTTAACCATTCTTTGCGGCCACTACGGCAGCGGCAAAACCAACGTGGCGGTGAACATCGCCGCCGAGCTGAAGAAGTCCCGCGACATTGTCACCGTGGCGGATCTGGATATCGTCAACCCCTACTTCCGCACCAAGGACAGCGCGGCATTCTTTGAACAGCAGGGAATCCGCCTCATCTGCTCGGCCTACGCCAACTCAAACGTGGATATCCCCGCCCTCCCCCAGGAGATGTACGCCCTCACCGACGACCGCTCCATGACCGCCGACCTGGACATCGGCGGTGACGACCGAGGCGCTCTGGTGCTGGGCCGTCTCGCCCCCAAGATCCTGCTGGAAAACGACTATGAGATGCTCATGGTCATCAACTGCTACCGTCCCCTCACCCGTGACGCCGCCTCCACCATGGAGGTTATGCGGGAGATCGAGTGCGCGGGGGGCATCCGCTTCACGGGTTTGGTGAACAACTCCAATCTGGGCGCTGTGACCACAGCCGAGGATGTCCTCGCCTCCCGGGATTACGCCGAGGAGGTCAGCGGCCTCTCGGGTCTTCCCGTGGTCATGACCACCGTGAGACAGGAGCTGTATCCCGCCGTGGTGGGGAAGGTGCCGGGCGCGTTTCCGCTGGGTCTGCAGAAAAACAAGTATTTGTGATCCTATATATTGATTGTAAAATATGAAAATTGCTGTTTATAGGTCTGTTGAAAAAGTCCATGGTAGGGGCCGGCGCCCACGACGGCCCGTCACTAATCGACCAAAATATGTTGTCGGATCTATGTTTTTTCGGGGCGTCGAAGGCGCCGCCCCCTACCGATGGTTTTTTTCAAACCCACCGCCAAACCCAAATTTGAAATTGCGCAATCGGCTAATCTTTGATCCTAATTAAAGGAGTAAACATATGGCAAAATGTAAATTGACCTTCAAAACTGACAACTGCAAGGGCTGCGGCCTTTGCGTGGACGTCTGTCCCAAGCACGTGCTGGCACTGGCTGCGGATCAGATCAACAAGAAGGGACACCATCCCGTGGTGGCAGAAAACCCCGAGGCCTGCATCGGCTGTGCCTTCTGCGCCACTATGTGCCCCGACTGCATCATCAAGGTAGAGAAAGGAGAGTGACCGATATGGCAGATAAGGTACTTATGAAGGGTAACGAGGCCATTGCGGAGGCCGCCATCATCGCGGGCTGCCGCCACTACTTCGGATACCCCATTACCCCCCAGACCGAGATCGCGGCCTACATGGCCAAGCGTCTCCCCAAGATCGGCGGCGTGTTCCTCCAGGCTGAGTCCGAGGTCGCGGCCATCAACATGGTCTACGGCGTGGCCTCCACCGGCACCCGCGTCATGACCTCCTCCTCCTCCCCCGGAATTTCCCTGAAGAGCGAGGGTCTGTCCTACCTGGCGGGCGCAGACCTCCCCTCTCTGGTGGTCAACGTCCAGCGCGGCGGCCCCGGTCTCGGCGGTATCCAGCCCTCCCAGGCTGACTACTTCCAGGCCACCAAGGGCGGCGGTCACGGTGACTTCCACATGATCGTCCTGGCCCCCTCCTCGGTGCAGGAGATGGCAGAATTAACTGTCCACGGCTTTGAGTTGGCTGACAAGTACCGCATGACCTCCATGATCCTGGCCGACGGTACCATGGGTCAGATGATGGAGCCCGTGGCTCTGGACGCTCTGAAGGTGGGCGAGAAGATCGAGAAGCCTTGGGCCACCACCGGCACCAAGCTGGAGCGCGTCCACAACATCGTCAACTCCCTCTCCCTGGTTCCCGAGGAGCTGGAGGAGCTGAACTTCGCCCGCTACGAGCGCTACAAGGTGATTGAAGAGAACGAGGTCATGTACGAGACCTACCGCATGGAGGATGCCGAGATCTGCATCGCCGCCTTCGGTATCGCCTCCCGCGTCTCCCGCAACGCCGTGGACGCCGCCCGCGAGATGGGCATCAAGGTGGGTATGATCCGTCCCATCACCCTGTGGCCCTTCCCCAAGAAGGCGTTCAAGGATTCTTTGGCTACTTGTAAGGCCTACATTTCGGTGGAGCTGTCCATGGGTCAGATGATCGAGGATGTCATGCTGGCCACTGAGGGTAAGGCTCCCGTCACCCTTTGCAACCGCGTCGGCGGTATGATCCCCTCCCCCGAGCAGGTGCTGGAGAGCATCAAAGAGACCGCCGCAAGAATCGGAGGTACTAACTAATGGTCGTTTTCGATAAACCTCATGCACTCAACGATATCCCCTTCCACTACTGCCCCGGCTGTACCCACGGTATCATCCACCGTCTGGTGGCCGAGGTCATGGACGAGCTGGGGATCGAAGGCAACGCCATCGGCATCGCCCCCGTGGGATGCTCGGTCATGGCCTACAACTACTTCAACTGCGATATGATCGAGGCCGCCCACGGCCGCGCTCCCGCCATCGCTACGGGTGTCAAGCGCGCCCTGCCCGACAGCATCGTCTTCACCTACCAGGGTGACGGCGACCTGGCCTCCATCGGTATGGCCGAAACGGTCCACGCCGCCGCCCGTAACGAGAACATCACCGTCATTTTCGTCAACAACGCCATTTACGGCATGACCGGCGGTCAGATGGCCCCCACCTCCCTGCCCGGCCAGGTGACCCAGACCAGCCCCTACGGCAGAGATGTGAATCACTGCGGCTGGCCCATCCGGGTCTGCGAGCTGCTGTCCACCCTGGAAGGCCCGGAATACATCACC
>JAFQOC010000275.1 GCA_017420845.1 Clostridia bacterium | reverse complement strand
GGACCCGGGGCGGAGCCTGGACGGGCGAGGTTTCTGGGCGGTCGTGGGGGGTGGCGGGGGTGTCCTCGTCCCGGCGGTTGCCCTCGTGGAGGCCAAAGCTGACGGCGATGGCGGTATTGACCTCGGCCATGACCTCCTCGTCCAGATGCCCCATCTTCTCGCGGAGGCGGCGTTTGTCCAGGGTGCGGATCTGCTCCAGCAGGATCACCGAGTCCTTGGAGAGACCCACGCGGTCGGCGTAGACGTCGATGTGGGTGGGGAGCTTGGTCTTGCCCATGCGGGAGGTGATGGCGGCGGCGATGACGGTGGGGCTGTAGCGGTTGCCCACGTCGTTCTGGATGATGAGCACGGGGCGCAGTCCCCCCTGCTCCGAGCCCACCACGGGGCTGAGGTCGGCGTAGAATATGTCCCCCCGCCGCACGGTCTGGGCGGTCTGGGGATCGCGGCTTTGGATGGTGGATGACATGGCGGTTCCTCCGAATATGGGTGACAGCTCTGTGGCTGTAATGGGTTTGTGTGGTTAGTGTTGCCCGTCCGCGGGGGAAATAAACAGGTTTTCCCATCTTGGGGGGTGGGAAAATTCACCGCGGGGTTCGACGGGGAGTCGGGACTTCACTTCCAGTATATGCGGAGGAGGGGGATCTTGTCGAAAAAACAAAAAAGAGATACAAGACAGAACCGCCGTTGCCCGACAGTCTATCTTGTATCCTTACGTCATGTATCTTTATATTTTGTTTCGTTCAGCCCGATCCGGGATCAATCCTCCACCTTAGTATCCATCAGATACGCTCTTGGCGGGACATTGTCCTTTTCGGATGACTCCACCACCAACCAGATTTTACAGACACCGAACTCCAGATAGCCCTTGACACCGTCGGCATCAAATACGTATTTTCCGTCGGTAAGGGTGGCGGTGGCGGAGATGAAGGTGTCCGTCCTGTCTCCCTTGTGATCTACCTCGATCCATTTGAACTGAATGGAATCCTCCCGCAAATCCCCCAGATACAGGGGACGGGCGGGGTCGTAGCGGTGATTCTCCCAAGCGGAGGACAGATCCATCTGATCGGGCGTGGGGACGGCAAAGAGGGGGGTGAAGGTCAGGTTCGTGGTGTTGCGGATGACCTCCCCATCGGTGCCTACGGTTGCGAAATCGAACTTGTCGTACCGATCTCCTTTAAGGTCTTCGTATTCCTCCTCGGTTATGGAGACGTATTCGCCGCCCTCCGTCTTGAAGTAGCCGTCGTTTTCGCTGTAAAAGACCTCCTTCAGCCCCAGGGTCTGGGTGAAGCGGCCATCCTTCCCCATCTCGAACACCGACCACTCACGGCCAAGCCCCTCGGTCGTGGCACGCCAGCCGTAGAAGTGCCCCTCGGCATCCATACCCTTGAAGCCCCAATCCAACAGGAAATCGGTGTAGTCCTCCACGTAGACGACCTTGCCCTTCACCGTGGTGAAGATGCTGAAAACAGAGTAATCGTCGGTCATGAGCAACAGCTCGTTGATACCGTCGCCGTTGATATCCGCCTCACAGTAGCCGTAGGCGTTTTCCCCTCCCTCGGGGTAGGTGTTGGAGAAGAGGACACCGTTGTTGGGGGCGGACCGACGGGCCATAAGCATGAGGTGATTGTAGACGCGGAATTCCTCGTCGCTGTCATAGGTGAAGCAAGCATCCAGCTTACCCGTGGGCCACTGGGCGTTGGCGCGGGGGACGTAGGCCACCATGGCCTTAAAGGTAGACTTCACGGCCTCGTAGGACGAGAAATCGGCGGGGGGAGGGGTCTCGTCACCCTCGGCCAGCGGGAAGAACATACAGGGGGTATTCAGCTTATCCTCATAAAGATTGGCATCATCCCACAGGGCGTTGTAGACTTCCGTAAGGCTGTCATACCGCTCCTTGTCGATGGTCTGCTTCTCACCGTCTGTCATCTCGTAGTAGCCGATGGCGGTCCTCTTGCCGTCCTTGATCTCATAGGTCACGCCGAAGGACGTATCCTCGGTCAGGGCTGTTCCGGTCACGCGGGCGTAGGTGAGGGTGTTATTCCCCTGCTCCTCCTCGAGGGCCTCATGGATACGGATCAGCTCCCCCTTCGTGCTATAGTACCACATCACGTTCTCGTCAGCGTGGGCCAGAAGCACGGGGGTCTCCCCGTCCAGAGTAAAGACAGCCTTCAGGATAGGCGGGGAGGTCATAAGCAGAAGTTCCAAAGTACCGTTGCCATCCATATCCCAGTAGGTGTAGGCCATGTCCTCGGGAAAATTGGTAATATTCACCGCGGTATAGACGGCCTCGGAAATGGCGGCCTCCCCCTCGCTCATGCCCGTGGTATCGGGAGCGGTCAGGGTCTCCCCGTTCTGCTTGGCGGTGAGGAGGGCGGCGTACTGCTCGATGATGGGGGTATAGGCCTCCTTCTGCTGTTCGGGTGTCATACCACCGCAGGCGCACAGGGCGGGCAGGAGCAGGATAGCGGTGAGCAGGATGCAAAGAATTCGTTTCATCTTTTTTTCGTCCTTTCGTACGGAGTCGGTCAAGTCAGAGGGGTGAAGGTGATTCCCTTGTCAGCGGGCTTTCCGAAGGTGGCGCGGAGGGCGTCGTATTCGTCCTGTGTGATCTCGGTCTCCACCCCGCCCTCGATCTTGTAGAACACGTCCCCGCGTCCTTGCACCCAATCGGGACGGAGGGTATAGGCCGTGGCAAACTCCCCTTCGGTGGTGACAGTGAACACGCCGTACTCCAGGCGGCCCTCCAGCCAGTAATTGTCGCTAAATTCGCCTATAAAGCGTCCTTCTCCATCTGTCCCTGTCAGAACACCGTTGAAGCAGAAGTCCATGAAGCCCTTGGCGGGCACGACATCCCCATCCACGGTGGT
>JAFQOC010000274.1 GCA_017420845.1 Clostridia bacterium | reverse complement strand
CTATTAAATATTACATAAAATGTAATGGACAGAACCGAAGGTTCTGCACCTCAACTTGCCCGAAGGGCAAATTTCACACTCGCTTGCGAGTATTTCACATGCGCTTCAGCGCATATTTCACGCGCGCAAGCGCATTTCACCTGGGTTTAGCGCGGAGCGATAAACCCAAATTTAAAAAGAGGCCGCCGAAGCAGCCCCTTCCTCAAACCCGCGATTCCAGATACACAACGATCCTTTCCAGATCAGGTAGGATTACGTCCCTCACGTATTCCTCGCCATACCGATCCTTCAAGGAGAACGTATACCACAGATCATACCCGTGGCACAGGATCCCCGACCGCTCAAAATACATCTGCGGCGCGGACTTGACCAGCGCGGCGGTCAGCTTTTCAACCCCAAAGGACGTTGCCTTCACAAGCCCAACGTTCAAGGTAAAAGAATAGCTTATCTCATA
The DNA here is from genome assembly GCA_017420845.1 of Clostridia bacterium. Lineage (GTDB taxonomy): Bacteria > Bacillota > Clostridia > Oscillospirales > CAG-272 > CAMEON01. The sequence goes on along the minus strand of JAFQOC010000274.1, from coordinate 2,549 downwards.
ATTGAACTGCGACCGTTGCAGACAGATCACCTCGGCGGCCTTCTTGCCCTCGCGATAGCGGTAAAATAGATTTCCGTTCTTCGCAAACCCTTTTGCGGTCAGCGCCTCGGTAAGGGCATTTACCGCCCCTTCGCACTCTGCCTTGGCGTCGTACTCATACCCGCCGTTCTGAAACAGAGCGTAATGTGCGGGATCACTCGAAGGAGAGATATAGTCGCTCCGCATCAGCCCCTCGCCGCCGTCCTTCAGATAGGCCTTCAGGATGGCGCGGCTCATGTTGGTGATATCGGGGCGCTCAACCGCCTCCTCGGGGGGAAGGAGCAACACCTCGCTGTTCTCATGTCCGTCGGAGCGGGGCTTGCCCTCCACATATTCCATGCGGAACACGGCGCACCATTGGTCATCCTTGAACTGCATGGCCAAGAGGGAATCGGCGTGGGCACAGACTCCCGTCTCCTCGAAGATCTCCCGCTCCGCCGCGGCGGTGGGCAATTCGCCGTCTTGGACGTATCCGCCGGGGAGCAGGATGCGATCCTTGGCGGTGCCGTAGGTGTGGCGCACCAGAAGGACACGACCGTCTATGAGCAAGAGCCCGCAGACCGTAAAATACTAGTTGTTCATGATGTTATACCGGAATCAACTCATACTCCCGCGACCCGAACCCCAGCTCGGCCGCCGCCTCGATGGTATGGACACCGTTGCGGGACTCAATGCGCTCGATGAGGTGAGGCTTACCCGCATCCGAGCAAGCGTACACCAGATCCACACAAGCCTGATCAATGGCGATGGGGTCGGTGGAGACCAGGATACCGATATCGGCAATGCAGGGATCCTCGGCCACGGCACAGCAGTCGCAGTCCACCGACATATTCTTCATGACGTTGACATACACGATCTGCCCCTTGAAAAAGTCCACCACGGAGGCGGCGGCGTCGGCCATGGACTCCAGGAAGGAGTCGTGATCCGCCGTCCAAATGTCCTCGGGGACACCCGCGCCATGGATGTAGGCCTTACCGAAGGAGGACGCGCAACCGATGGACAGCTGCTTCAAGGCTCCGCCGTAGCCTCCCATGGGATGCCCCTTGAAGTGGGACAGCACCAGCATGGAGTCGTAGTTCTGAATATCCTTGCCCACGTAGTTCTTTTGGATGACCTTACCGTTGGGAATATCCAAAACCAGATCGGGTCCCTCGGCGTCCAGCAGATCCACCTTGTAGTAGTCCATCCAGCCGTGCTCGCGGAACAGCTGACGGTGCCGCTCGGTGGTGTTCCGCATACCCTCGTAGGCGGTGTTGCACTCTACCACAGTACCGCCCACGCGGTCGATGACGGGCCTCCAGAAATCGGGGCGCAGGAAGTTTTGGTTGCCCTTCTCGCCCGAGTGGACCTTGACGGCCACCTTCCCGGGCAGGGTCACGCCCAGAATTTCATACATCTCCAGCACCTTCTCGGGGGTGATGACGGGGGAAAAATAAACCTTTGATTTGCTCATAATTGGCTCCTTGCCGCGATCAAAACCAGTAATCGCGCATTTTCTTCAGAAATTCGGGGGTCAGGGGGTACTCGTCGGTCTCGGGAATCACTGAATCAATGCTACAATGGCCGCACATGGCGGTCTTTCCGAAGTCGGTCCAGTCCTTGATCTCCTTGGGATCGTAGATCCTCTCACAATAGAAGCAACCGCAACGGGACACCTTCTCCAGCGCGTCTCGGTTGTTGGTGCAGAGGGCGTGGGCGCTGATGTGGGCGACCTCCTCCAAAGCAGGCGCACGGTAGGCGAAGCGGAAATACCGGTTCTGCTCGGGCTTAATGAGCCGCTCGATCATGGGCTGAACCGACTGGATGCGCTGATCCGAACCCGAATCGTATCGGTAGAACAGGCCGTCCTCAGCAGGTCCCGCGTGGATGAAAACATGGCGGGGATAGTCGCGGAACTGATCGGGGAAGCCGGGGCCGAAATGGCGGGAATCACCCTCGAAAACGACGTCACCGGGACGCAGGTCGGTGGCGTCATCGATGCGAGTGAAGCCGTACTTGACCAGGAACTCCTCCAGATTGGGGGAGAAGTACAGGGGTAAACCCTTGCGGGAGGGCTGATGAGCCACGTACCCCGCCTCGCAGAGCACCCACCCGCAGAAGCGGTCGCAGGAAGTCTTCTTTTCGGGATTCTCGGAGTATTTGTCCAGAGCGGGATTCTGATCCGCGTCGCCGTAGGTGTACTCATGGATTCGCAGATAGTTGGCCACGTCCTTAGCGTGCCACAGGATGTGGGAGGCGGTGAAGGAGCCGACGGGGGAGTAAAGACCCTCACCGTCCTCGTCGCAGACGCAGTAACCGTAAACCGCCTTCTCATCGGCGGCGGCCTTGGCGGCGGTCAGCTCGGCATAGGCCTCGGGGAGGCGGGAGGAAGGGCCGTGATAGGGAACGTAGAGATAGAACATGGTGAGCCTCCTTGGTGTTTCAAATTTGGGTTTATCGGCGCGTTGGGTTGCGGTAAGGCGGGGTGCGGGGGCGCCGCCCCAGCACCCCCCAAAGGTGGGCGGGGGGGG
>JAFQOC010000273.1 GCA_017420845.1 Clostridia bacterium | reverse complement strand
TGTGAAATTTGCGCTACGCGCAAGTGAAATATGCCTTTCGGCATGTTCAGGTGCAAAACCTTCGGTTTTGTCCATTTTAATGAAAATTGAAACCCGTAGGGTTTCTTCCGACACCCGACCGAAGGGAGGATTTCACACGCGTAGCGTATTTCACGCCGCAGGCATTTCACACGCGAAGCGTATTTCACTATTGCAGTTTATCGGAACGATAAACTGCAATTTAACCGATTCCACCGACCACGGTTCTTTCCCCCCACCCCTGCGCATAGAATGGAGCAATCGGGGCAAGCGCCCCAAAAGAAAGGATGGACAGCCCATGGAATCAACCTATCTACCCGAAGGACAGCTCCTCACCACCAACCGCAATCGGGAGTATACCTCCTCCCTGCAGGGGCTGGAGCGAGCCCTGGAAACAGGAGTCATCATCGAGGGCACGGCCCTTCTCTGTGATGCCGACTTCAATCTGCATATAGACTTCCCCTCCCTCCCCGGTGTGCGAGGGATCCTTCCCCGCTCCGAGGCGGTATGGAGTCGGGAGGGAGAGCCTCCCAAGGATATCGCCATCCTGACCCGTGTAGGAAAGGCAGTTGCCTGTAAGGTAACGGGCGTAGAGCAGCGGGAGGACACGGGTACGACGGTGTATCTTTCCCGCCGTCTTGCCCAGGCGGAATGCGCCGCTAACTATCTGGAGGGACTGATCCCCGGAGATATCATTCGGGCTCGCGTGACCCACCTGGAGAGTTTTGGGGCCTTCGTGGACGTGGGATGCGGGATTCCCTCCCTGCTGTCCGTAGACAGCATTTCCATATCCCGCATTTCCCACCCCCGTGACCGCCTCTATAATGGGCAGGTGATCTGGTGCGTAGTCAAGAGCGTGGATCGGGAAACGGGGCGGATCTTCGTCTCCACCCGTGAGCTTTTGGGCACGTGGGAGCAAAACGCCGCCCGATTCACCCCCGGTCAGACCGTGGCGGGCACCGTGCGGAGCGTGGAGGACTATGGGGTATTCGTGGAGCTGGCCCCCAACCTGGCAGGGCTGGCCGAGGTGCGGGACTGTGACCGAAACGCCGTCCACGCCCTGGTTGGACGGACAGCGGCGGTATTCATCAAGAGCATCATCCCCGAGCGCATGAAGGTAAAGCTGGTGCTCATCGACGCCTATCGGGGAGAGCCGGCTCCCCTCCCACGGCTTCCCTATTTCATCCGGGGCGACGAGGTGACCCACATCGACAGGTGGGTCTATTCTCCCCCTGGTGCCAAAAAACGGGTGGAAACCATCTTCTCGTAACGTCAAGCCGTGGGTCTGCGCTTCACGATCGTCTCGGTGATGTTGGTCAGGGCCAGGGCACCGTGCCGGTTCTTTACAATGGTGATCTCCACAGTCTGCTTTTTCTATGGAAAAGAGGCTATCCGATTCCTACGGAAAGCCTCTTTTTTGGTCGATATACCCGAGGGATCAGAGGCTGTGCTCTGCCTTCCACTCCTCGGCCTTAGCGGCGGACATACGCTTGATGTCCTCCTTGGCGTGGATGGACTCCTCGCCGCCGTTGACGTACAGGAAGTACTTGCCGCCCTCGGTGACGTAGAGGGTCTCCTCGTAGCCTGCGGGATCGCCGAATTCACCGCTGGTGAACTTGGCAACCAGGGAGGAGGCCTCGGTATCGTACTCGACCTTACAAATGATCTTTTTCATGGTTTTGTTTCCTTTATAACTCTGAATTGTTTGGTTGTCGAACTGTGCCCGCGGCCGAGAGACCGCGGATCTTCAACCATATCAGTATACCATATCTTCGCAATTTTTTCAATGGATTATTCTATAAAATCCGGCTTTTTTTCGCCTTGCGGGTTGGAGGGTTTTCATAATTTTCGGGTGGCACTACTCCACTTTTTTCTTTTCGGGAACGGGATAAGTACGGGAAATTCTGTCGGCTTCCCTCCGCGTACGGAGCAGGCCATAGATCTCAAAAGCGGCCAGAGCGGCCAAAGCCAGCACAAACAGAAGGACAGACAGGATCAGCTTGGGCAGCATACCGTCATAGGCATCCTCCAGCACCGTGATCTTCCCGTCCTTTTCGGTGAAGGAGAAGCGCAGAAGGGTCACCCCCTCCTGAGGCTCGCCCCCTTCGGGATCCTCGACCTCGGACCAAAGGTTCATGTACACGCACCCGTTTTGCTCGATGCTGTAGACGGTTCGGATGGTGTCCTCATGCTCCTTTCTCAGAAAGCTGTTGGAGGAAGCAATACGCCTTTTCCGCGCCATATCAATGATCTGCAGGCGATTATTCAGCAATACCAGCAGGGTACCGCTGTCGGAGAACTGCATGATGTCGAAGTAGGGCTCCTCAAAGAGATTCTCGGTCACAAAGAGCTTGCCGATTTCCTCCCCGTTCAGAAGCACCTCGTCAGCCGCCGTAGAGTCGGCGTAGGATACCGAGCGGATCTCGGGCACCCACTTTTCGGCTTCATAGTCTGCCTTGGCGTAAAGGATCGTATAGCGGCCCTCCTCGGAGAAGGAAAAGTGGAGGGGATAGGCATAGGTACGGGAGCTGATATATTCCCCCTCCTCCATATCATAGATCATGATATCGCTGTACCCCTGATAGTCCCCTATCTTGTTGACGACGTGGACAAAGTATCGTCTTGTCCCATCCACCGCCTCGTTGGTGCCCTCCAGGTGGCCGCACAGCTGTTCCCTCATAACCGAGCGGATCTGATCCGACGGCACAAAGGAAGCCGTCTTCACGTCCAGAATACAAGGGTCCTGATTTCCGCCCACAAGCAGGATGTAGCCGGAGCTTGCGGATCCGATGAAGGTCAGCCCCTCCACCGAAATCTCTCCCGCGGGACGGATCTCCTCCCCCCTGTCGTAAAAGCTGCAGGCACGGAGGCTGTAGCCCGTAGGGCTCTCGGGGTCTTCCTCTCCCCACAGTATGGCGATACGGGAAAACCCGTCATCGCGCTCCGGCACGAAGGCGGAATGCAGGCTCCAGTCTTCCTTGGTCTTAGCGAAATCGTATCCGTATTGGAACTTACCCGTGTGGGCGTTGTAGACCTCCATGCGGGTATCGCTCATCAGGAACAGGCTGCGGTTCTCCTTGTCAAAGAAGGGCAAAAGCCGCTGATCTCCCATTTCGGTGCGGCAATCAATAACCACCGTATTCTCCCCGCCCGGCAGAACCTCCCAGACCGTGACAAGGCCGTCTCCCATGGGCTTGGCAAACAGGGCGTTGTCCTCGGAGGCTCCCGGGCCCATGAGCAGCGGTGAGCCCACCGCGAAAAAGTCAGGCATCACCCATTGGTCCACGTTGCTGTTGATCGCGTAGCGAACGGTCTCGGTCCCAAAGTGGGCCATGAGCACACAGAGCAACAGGACGACCCCGATATGGGTCAGGGCATGACATCTGAGATAGTCCACCGCCTTCCCTACAGTCGTGGCCACCCGCCCCTTGCGAGGATCTTCCCCTCTTTTGCCCTTTCTCTTGGCTTTTCTACGCTTGCGGCGAAGGAGGGGCTGACAGATCATCAGCTGGGTAATGCGCTCCACCCGCGCGTCGATGAATTCCATATTTTCAAAGGGTACACCGTTAAAGCCGCTGACGCTTCGAATATCCTCGGGCAGGTCCTGCTGATCCGGGAAGGAGAAGCCTCTCATGATGATGGGAACGATATTTTTCCCGCAAGCAATGGCGTGGCGGATCTCGCACCGTACCCAATCGTCCTCATTGTCCAGACAACGATCCAGGCCTCCGGGCGGCAGGATGAGCACGAAATCACTGCATCGCTCGATCTCGGTATACAGCTTGGGTTCAAATTTCCCAGACCTGAGAGACTCCTTGTCATAAAAAACGTCGTAACCCAGCTCGGTCAGCTTGATATACAGAATCTCGGCCAGAGCCTCGCCGCCATCGCGCCGATAACTCAGAAAAATGTTTGCCATGAGCACCTCCGCTTGTTTACTCCCCGGCGGACGTGATGTCCCTTCCCACGGAAGCGGAATCATCCGCAAAGAAAGCAGTTCTGTTCTGCTTCCGTTTTAATTATAGGACAAAACGGCACGTCTGTCAAGACTATCCTTCATTTAAAAATCCTTTTTGCATCAATAGATCCCTGCGGACAATACGGTAAGCGGGCTTTTCCGCCGCCCGGTACGCCTCGCTGTGGTGAACGGGAGGACAACCCTGCAAGCGATACTCCGCTAAAAAGGTCTGCCACATGGAGAAGGAAAACGGGAGCTGACTCTGACGGACCCAATCGTCCACCCCGTCCAGGTAGTCCCGCAAAAGCTCACTTCCGTGACTGCTGACCGAGCAGGAGGCGGCAAACAGATCAAACAGAGTCTCGGCCGATAGTCCCCTTGCCTTCCAAGTGCCGAGATTTACCCGGGCGATGGCATCCGAAATGGGCTCAATCAAAGGAAGCCGGTCGTCGGCCGCCGTTGCCTCCCACTCACGGAGAAGATAGCTCCTGGCCCGATCCGGATCGGCGAGCAGATGCTCGGCACCATGGGCAGCTTGGTAGCAAAGCTTGGCAACGTCCTGCGGAGTCATAGAGGGATGGAGGAGCAGTTGGGCTTGCAGGTAGGGGATAACGGTGTGTGGCATGGCTTTTCCTTTCAAAATAGCAAATCCTCGGGAGTATCAATAAAGAGGGCATACCGTAAGTCATCCCTCTCGGTCACACGTACCGGCGCGCCGCCTCCCGAGGGAGGGAGGGAGGCGCCGTGAATCTGATGGTAACTATTCAGCCGATATTTCAAATTGCAGTTTAGCGGTCGGTTGAAAAGCCTATGGTAGGGGCCGGCGCCCACGACGGCCCGTCACCAATCGACCAAAATATGTTGTCGGATCTATGTTTTTTTCGGGGCGTCGAAGGCGCCGCCCCCTACCGATGGTTTT
>JAFQOC010000272.1 GCA_017420845.1 Clostridia bacterium | reverse complement strand
CTCAAACTCCGAAAGCGCCTCCAGGGCGCGGCGGCTCATGAGGCGGTAATCGGCGTGGTTGTAGACCGTCTCCACCCCCATAGCCCTCATGACCTTGTAAAAGCCCTGGGCCGTGGTGCGCTTGAAAAACGTATCCTTCTTGCGGGAGGAGCGCACACCGTAGACCACCTCAAAGCCCTCGGTATACTTGTCCACCATAGCGTCGATGGCGCCTATATCGTCCTGAAGATCCGCGTCCAGGGAAATGGCGGCGTCGCATTCGTCCTTGACGGTCATCAGCCCCGCCAGCAAGGCGTTCTGATGGCCGCGGTTGCGGGAGAGGCAAATGCCGCGGAAGACGGGATCGGCCTTGTGCAATTCGCAGATCATCTCCCAGGTACGATCCTTGGAGCCGTCGTTGACGAAAACAATCTTACTGTCGGCGTCGATCTTGCCCGCGTTCATGAGAGCGGTATATTTTTCCCTCAGACGCTTGGAGGTCTCAGACAGGACCTCCTCCTCGTTGTAGCAGGGAATAACGAGATATAACTTCATAGACACTCCTTGGTTGGGTTCAATGGGTTCATTATAGATGATTTTTCTTTTTCTGTCAAGAGAGAATCCGTCATCACCAAGCGGTGGTGAAAAAATTTACAGGGGCTTGACAGTTTGTCAATGGAAGTCGGGAAATTCCGAAACAATTTTCACATTACGCGGGGTTCTTCCCTCTCGGTGGCCGATCATCGCCAAAAGTCGAAGATCCGCTCCAGCCGCAGGTAAGCGTCGGTAAGCTCTCCCTCCTTGGGAAGGTATTCGTAGAGCATGGCGCCGTTTACCACCACGCCCAGCACCATGGCCACGGTGAAGGCGTTTCGCAGGATGGTCTTGCCCTGTCCCTCGGCCACGCGGTCGTAGAGGAGGTAGAGGACCGCCGTACCGCCCAGGATGAACTGCCAGGCGAAGTCACAGCAGTAGCGCACGCCGTAGCCGCTCTCCCAGATGGAGAAGATGATGACCAGGGGAGCGATGACGCAGGTGGGCACCAGCAGGCAGAGGGCTTGGAACCGCTCCTTCTTGGTGAGGGCCTTCCACGCGGGGACGACGCCCAGGTAGCCCAGAGAGGGCAGGGCCCGCCAAAGGATACCTACGGCGTTCTCGTTGGCGGCAAAGTAGTAGCCGTTGACCGACAGGTCGGAATAGTTGGAGGTAATATAGGGGAATTCGGGTCCGATTCGAGGAAAGACCAAAAGGAAGTTGAAGAAGCCCACCATGACGAAATCCGTGTGATACTCGGCCCTGGTGAAGTCGTTGATGGTCAAGGAATACTGAATCCCGAAGTCCAGAGGATTGCCGAAGCGGGCTACGTTGTAGATCACTTGGATCCCGCCGATCAGCACGAAGGGGGTCAGAGCGGCCAGCAGATACTTGACGGTGGCCGAGCGCAGAGCCTTCTTTTGCGCGGCCCCCGCGTCGGGCAGAGCCTCCTTCACCTCCCCGCGGCGCTTGATGAAGCCGAAGGCGATGAAGATACAGGCCACGATACAGTACAGCGCCAGGGTGGGACGGCACAGCACCGCCCAGGAGAGGCAGATTGTGGCCAGGGTCAAGTGGAGGTGGTTGACCTTACCCTCCCCTACGATGCGGGATCTGAGCAGGAAGAAGAAGCCCGCACAGGTGAACATAAAGCCCGAGGCCTGGGCGATCTCATAGAAATTGTCGTTGGCGAAATTGAACCATACACCCGAGGACACCTGTAAAACCACCAGGGTGGCGATCAGCATGCTGTTGGGGATCTTCTTGCCGAACATCTTGGCGAACTCCAGGAACAAAAGGGTCAGGAAGATGATGCCCAGCCCGCCGAAGAGAAAGATGGATTCCGCCGAGGGGAAATAGTAGCCCGTCAAAAGGTTGTAGGGCAGATACAAAAGCAGAACGGGAGCAATGCCGTAGTAAGAGTAATATTTCCCCTCGTAGAGCAGGTTGTCCCAGCGGTAGTCCACGTCGAGGTGCTCCCGCTGGCTCCAGTCGTAAGGGTTTTCCAGCTCCAGAAGCTCCCGGGGCGGTTCCTCCGTCAGGTAGGTCTGCCCCGCGCGGAAGGCATCCACGATGCTCTGGGTGATCTGGTTGCCGTGGGTATTTCGCCAACCCGTAGTGACGTCTCCCGTGTGATCCAGCATGGAGACCCGGGTCAAGAGAAAACCGCCCAGAACCAGGAGCACCGTCAGAACAAGGGCTGTTCTTTGCAGAGGAGCGGGGGCTTCCCCGTGGGTTTTTTTCATGGAGGGAGCTGTCAGCAGGGCATAGACCGCCATGCCGCCCAGCACCAGAAGCATCAGTCGCAGGGCGGAAAATTGCAGCGGGATCCTTTCGTTGAGGGTGATCCCTCCTAAGGTAAACCGCTCCCCGGAAGGAGCTCGTATGGCAATCTTCAGATCCTCTACGTTCCCGGACAGATCCAGCACCACGTAGGAGGAACGCTCATCCCCCCGAATGACCTCCCCGTCGGCAACGTTTACCCGATAGGAGCCGGAGTGGGTAGCGTCCTTGGCCGAAATCGAGACCGATACCGAGGCGGGTAGTTCGGCGACGGGTGCTCCCGCGGCGTCTCGCACGGGCAGGAGCTCAATGCGGACGGTTCCCACGGGCATATCCGGCTCCGATACCTCCAGAGTCAAGGTGCCGCCCTTGGGTACCGACAAAGGGTCATTGGTGATCCCGCCCCGCAGGGTGACGTTCTCCCCCGTGAGATCCAACCGGGTATAGGGGTACTCTCCGCCCAACAAATGGAAGGAATGGAAGTTGCAGATCAAGAGATCTCCCAAAAAGGACAGCACCAGGAGGATGACCGCCGCTTTTCGGGTGGCGTGACGGCGAGGCAGCAGCACAAAGACCGCCGCCAGAAGCACAAAGCAAATGAAATAGGGGATCATCCCGATCACGGTGACCGCCTCCTTCCATATTTTTTTCGGAAAGATCGGGGAGAATCAAAACAAGCCTGCAATCAAGATTGGTCACAGGCTTGTCCTTTATCCATATAAGACGATTTTTTTTGAAAAATATGACGGAAAAATCCCAAAAAGATGAAAATTATTTCAGACCCAGCACGGCGCCGCCGATGATACCCGCGTCGTTGCCCAAAGCGGCGATGCGGATGTCGGTGCCCTTGACGATGCCCTGACCGTAGACCTCGGCGCGAATGAGGGGGAGGAGCAGATTCAACAGGTAGTCGCCCTCGCCGGACACGCCGCCGCCAATGGACAGAACCTCGGGCTGGAAAATATTGATAATATTGGAAAGGCCCTGAGCCAGATAGTACACGTACTTGTCCACCACCTCGGCGCCTGCCTCGTCACCGGCTCTTCTGGCGTCAAAGGCGGTACGGCCCGAAACCTTGCCTGCGGCGGCCACCATGTCGGCCATGACGGTCTTGCGCCCTGCGGCCTCGCACTCGGCCAGCTTCTCGGAGGTCATACGGATCAGAGCGGTGGCGGAGCTGTAGGCCTCCCAGCAGCCCTTACGGCCACATCCACACTGGGCACCACCGGCCTCGATAACGATGTGACCCAACTCGGCGCCTGCGTAGTTAAAGCCCGAAATGACCTTGCCGTCAATGATGATACCGCCGCCCACACCGGTGCCCAGGGTAATCATGATGGAGGAGGAGGTCCCCTTGGCGGCACCCGCGATGGCCTCGCCCCACGCGGCGGCGTTGGCATCGTTCTCCACAAAGACGTGCTCCACAGGGAAGCCCGCCTTGACAGCCTCGCAGACGTTGAACTGATTGAAGGAAGGAATGTTGCAGCAGTACTCAATGATACCCGCATCATGGTTGGCAATACCCGGGGAGGCAATGCCCACCGATGCGATCTCAGAGGGAGAAATGCCGGCCTTTTCGCAGACCGTGTGACAAATGGCCGCCATGTCGGCGGCGATCTCGGCACCCGAGCGCTCGGCGCCCGTGGGTACGCTGGCCTTGCAGATAATCTCAAAATTCTCGTTGACAATACCGGCGGCGATGTTGGTGCCGCCCAGGTCGATACCGATGCGATACATAGTATACTCTCCGTGTTTCTTGAAGATTCCCCGAAATCGGGTGCGGATGGTTCCTTAACCTTCTACATTGTACATCATTCGCTCGCCGCTGTCAAGAGGATTTGGAAATTTTACCCGAAATCCACCCGATTTATACCCGTATCTCTTGAATAATCCGTAAATTTTCTATGCGCCCGTTGACTTGCAAGCAGTTTTATGATATAATTGGTTTGACTAAAGGCGATCCCGCGCGGTCGCCATAGCCGCGCCCTTTTCCCCCTCGGCAAACGGGCGCGGCTCGCGTTTCCGAAAAAAATTCAAGGAGGTTTTTCACATGAAAACCACAGCTACGAAGCTGCTTTGCCTGATCTTGGCCGGCCTTCTGCTGATCTCCTCTCTGGTCGCCTGCGGTGACCAGATAGAGACCCCCGAGGGCGAGACCACCAGCGGCTCCATCCAGGAGAGCGAAACCCTTGACGAGAACCAGGTAGCTCTGGACGAGCTCAAGGAAGCCCTGGGCGACGTCGGCGACTGGGGAGGCGAGGATTTTGTCGTCCTGTACAACGCCGCGTTCAAAAACGAGGTCTACGGCGAGAACGGCACCGTGGACCAGGATGG
>JAFQOC010000271.1 GCA_017420845.1 Clostridia bacterium | reverse complement strand
CTGCCCGAAAGGTATGGTCATACGATGAAAGCCATTCAACGCATCAGACGGGCTTCGGCGTGGGGTCTCTCCGCGCTGGCCCTGTCAACGCTCCTGCTCTGCTCGGTAGCCTGTACGAGAGGAAACCATCAGACACCCGGCGACACGACGGCCGGGACCTCGTCCGGGACCCCTGCGGTCACCACCCCCGCCTCGGGAAATCACGGCACCGGTACTACCCGACCCCTCGACCCCGACGCAGGCACGGTGGACACAGGCAGCAACGCCGGTGATCCTCCCACCGGCACCGATGGCGGTCACGAAAGCCGCAGCTTCACCAAGGGCTTCATGCACTGATCCCCGCCTCCGCCGTCCGGCATTGGACGGAGACCTCGGATCATCCGTAAGCCCAAAAGGCCGCCCCTGCGGGAAATCCCGTGGGGACGGCCTTTTCTTTTTTGATGTCCTATACGTAAAACTCGGTTTTCAGCTCCCGCCCGAACAAGGTGTCCAGCTCCCTTTGGGGATCCGCCCCCTCGTAGAGAATGCGGTACACGGCGGTGCAGATAGGAAGCTCCACGGCATAGGTCTTTCCCAACAGGGTAAGCGCCCGAACGGTGGCGTAGCCCTCGGCCAGCTCGGCATAGGGCTCGCCCTTGACGAAAGCCTCACCAAAGGCACGGTTGTGGGAGAACCGAGAAAACACAGTAGCCTCATAGTCCCCCAGATGGCAAAGGCCGTAGGCCGACAGCTCACTGCCTCCCATGGCCGAAATGAGGCGGGCAATCTCACGGGTCCCCCGGGACATGAGCGCCCCCTTGAGGGTGGTCAGTCCCACACCATCCAGCATACCGGCGGCGATGCCCACCACGTTTTTGGCGGCGGCACCAATCTCGCTGCCGATGAGGTCGGTGCCGTAATAGAAGCGGATGATATCCCCCGAGAAAGCCTCCACCAGCCTCTTTTTGGTATCCTCGTCCTCTGAGTCAATAACCATACAGTTGGGGATGCCGGCATAAAATTCCTGCACGTGACCGGGGCCCACCCAGACCGCTACCGAAGCGGAATGGGGCAGGTACTCGGCGACCACCTCGGTCAAGCGCTTTCCCGTAGTCGCCTCGATGCCCTTCATGCAAAGGACGAAGGTCTTACGGGCCAGATCGTAGGCGGACAGCTCTTCCATAAGTGCCCGCAGGCCTTGAGCGCCTACGGATATGACCACGGTCTCACAATCAGGAGTCAGACAATCGGCCAGATCCGTGGAAAGCCGTACTCCCTCGGGCAGGACCAGAAGATCGTTGCGCCTCTCGGCCAGGAATCGCTTCATATGGGGTGAGGACGGGCGGCCGTAGAGGGTGAGATCGTGCCCCTTACGGGAAGACAAATACCACGTAATCAGGGAGCCCCAGCGGCCGCAGCCAATAACGGTGATCTTCATACGCGTCCTTTCCGACAGGTGACCCTGTCTGCTTTCAGAAATGTCATTTACATGTATGTCCCATCACTCCTCCTGACGGTTCTTGAAACGCTTTTCTAACTCCTGTACCCGCTCAGCGGCCTTGGGATGCCCCAAAGCTTCCGCCTTGCGGTAATGCTTCAGCGCCTCCTTGACGTCGGGGATCATGACACCCTTCCCTTCCTCGTGGCAGATACCCAGGGTATACGCGGCTCCGCCGTGACTCTTTGCCACGCGGCTCAGCATACGGACGGCGCCGTAGGGATCGGGGGTGGTACCCACACCGTAGAGCATACACCAGCCCAGACTGTATATGGCGTTGGTCATAGCCACGGGCATAGGTTGGTTGCGTTCCAAGGGCAGACGGATATTCACGGCGGCAGAGAAGCAGGCGTAGGCCGCCTTGGGATCAGCGCCAAGCCCGTGTCCCTCGAAGAAGCACTCACCCAGATAGCACAGAGCGTCTACCCGCATAAAGGGAGTGACCGGCTTGTAGATGTATTCCGGCACATCCCGAGGGATGGCCAAGGAACGCATCTCCCGCGAGAAGGGCAGGGGCTCCGGCCACAGGGCGGTGTAGTAATCCACCAACCAGCTATGATGCATCCGGGCGGCCCGATCCGATCGGGTGGGATCCTCCGTACCCTTGCGAAGCTTGCGGCGCAGGTCGGCCTTCGGTCCAAGGGGCCAGCGCAGGAACGGCTTTTTGGCGGTTTCCTCCGCCTTCGCGTCCCGGGGATGGTTGATTTCGTAATCGTAGATCCGTGCCAGGTCATCCAACGCGGCGGCATGCCCCCGTGTCACGGCCTCGGCTAAGTAGGGGAAACACTCACGACGGTGGGGATCCTCAGCAAAGTGAACGGCTCGCAGGGTGGCCAAGCGGTAGAGGATCTCGGTTTGGACCAACGCATCCGCCTCCTTGCGGCGTGCCCGTCGGAGCCCGAAGGTATAGGGACCGCACTCCGACTCCACAAAGCGGCACGTCAGACCGCCCAGGTAGGCAGCATCTGCCCCTTCGGGATCGGGATGTCCTCCCCATTGAGAGCGCAAGAAGTCGCCCAACCATAGAAATGCCGCTATCCGTCCCCCTTCCACCGCCGACGCGCGTTGCAGCATACGCAGGGATGCGGGACGGTTACAGGGGGTTCCGCGGCCGTGGAACAGGCATTCTGCCATACCCACCAAGGCGTCCACACTGCCCAGACGGGCGGATTCCGACAGAGATTGCCAGGCATTGACCAGGGAAAGCTCGGCATCCCCGAGATCCTCGGCATCCCCCGCGGCTCGCATAGCCCGATCAGAAAGGCTCATCAGGGCATCCACCGAGCTGTCGGTTCTCTCTCCCGTAGCCGTACCGCGATCCACTCGCTCGGAAGCCACACGGTCTGCCTCCAGATAATACCGGAGGGATTCATCCTCGGGGGTGGACACCGAGGGCTTGAGCAACCCGAAGGCGTACAGATCTCCCAGCATAGTGAGAGCGCCCACGTGCCGATTTTCCGCCGCTTCCCGGAAATAGGGCAGAGCCTTTTCCACCCGCTCAGGG
>JAFQOC010000270.1 GCA_017420845.1 Clostridia bacterium | reverse complement strand
GGGTACGACAGCCCCGCCCCGTGGCGGCACAGAAGGCCTCGGCGGCCCGCCAAGCCAGATTGCGGCTGTCGGTGGGGAGGGTGGGGTTGGAGCAGGTCAGCGTGATCCGCTCGGCCGCCCCGGGGCGGGGACCCATCACGCAGAGGTGCATCCCCACGGGCTCGGTGATCTCCAGCGTCACGGTATCCCCCAGGGACACCGCCTGCATGACCCCCGCTATGGTGTGGTAGCCGTCGGGGCGGCGGCCTGTCATATCCAGAAACAGATTGATCTTGGCATGGGCGTTCAGGGTGAGCTTCATGTCTCTTCCTTTCTCTCGGTGCCCTCCCTCACCAGCATTCCCGTGTACACGGGCACGCCGAAGCGGTCGGCAAAGAGCTTGCATTTGCACAGAAAAACGTAGTAAATGGGAAGCCCACATCCCTGCAGGGTCTCCAGATTGCCCTGACCCTTGGAGATGATCAGATCCGCTCCCGTGACGGCGGCGTAGGCCTCGGGGGAGATCCGGTGGAGGGCGGTACCTGCCAGACGATCTCCGTTGCTCATGACGGTGACCCCCTCCAGGGTGTCAAAGCCCACCTGTACCGCGTCCTCCAGGGTCACGTCGTTGAGGACGGGGGCTCCGCGGAACAGAACCGTGATAGCCAGGTCGGGGTAGAGCCGACGCAGGGTCATGACCAGCAGCTTGTCCATGACCACCTCCCCGCAGTTGTCGGTGAGCAGGATCAGGGTAGAGGCGGTAGCCAGTGACTCCCTCAGAGAGCGGTACGCGGGATGATTGGCGGGAATGCGGTCGGGGGCGGAGCGGAGAAGGCTCGCGAGCTTTTCCTCGTCCACCGAGTCCATGGCGCCGAAATCAATGAAGTTCCCCGTCATGGCGTAGCCAAGCGCCACCCGCAGAGGGTCGGAGGCGGTCTGAATGGTATCGAATATCCCCTCGGCCTCGGCCAGCTCCATCATGAAGCGGTTGAAATAGCTCTTGATGGCGGCGTAGTCGCCCTCCACCCCGGCGGCGGCATCCCCGAACACCTCGCGGCGAATGTCGGTGATGGCCTCCATGATCTCGGGGCCGTTGGCGGTGTCGGGCATGTTCCCCATCATGTCACCCAGCCGCCGCATATAGGCCAGGATCTCCTCACGGGAGGCTGAGGCGGGATAGCGGTCGATCTGCTTTTTGACCAGGCAGGCCACGCAGGCGGGATGAAGGGGAGGCGGGGTGTGGAGAGGGGTGATGGGCATGGGTAAGAGCTCCTTTTTTGGGGGTATTGGGGATTGGGTTGTGTTCAAATTTGGGTTTATCGGTGCGTTGGGTTGCAGCTATGCGGGGGTGATGGGGGCGAAGCCCCCAGAACCTAAAACGGATGGCCGGCAGTCCCGAGGGCGGCCTTGAGCGCCTCGGGGCGCACCGGTAGGTGCAAGAAAATTGCTGTTAGCCAATGGATTTTCGGCAAATCCATTGGCCATATGTTATTTGTTATAGCCAATTTTCTTGCGGCTTCCGCCGCGCGTCAGAGGGCGTTCCCCCCTCCGACACCGCCCCCCTTCGTTTTTTTTGTGCAGGGGCTTCGCCCCTGCACCCCGTTGCGTCGTCGCAACCCAACGCACCGATAAACTGCAATTTACGGTTCAGACCGTCAGCCCTTCCTCCCGGATGACCGCCACCATCTCGTCGATATAGGCCTCGCAGGTCCCCTCATCGGCGGCCTCCACCATGACCCGCACCACGGGCTCGGTGCCGCTCTTGCGGAGGAGCATACGGCCGTTACTACCCAGGCGTGTGTTACACTCGGCCAGCTTGGCCTGCACGGCGGGGTGATCCAGCACTGCGTCCTTGTCGGGTACACGGAGATTTTTGGTGATCTGGGGGTACATGACCACCGCCTCGGCCAGCTTGGAGAGGGGGAGCTTGCTGTCCACAATGCGCTCCATGACCATGATGGCGGTGAGGAGGCCGTCTCCCGTGGTGGCGTACTTGCGGAGGATGACGTGGCCCGACTGCTCTCCGCCGATGACGTGACCGTTGGCGGTCATATTCTCGTAGATAAAGCGGTCGCCCACGGTGGTCTGCTCGTAGTCGATCCCCGCGTCCTCCAGGGCGCGGTAGAGTCCCATGTTGGACATGACGGTGGTGACCACGGTATTGTTCGCCAAGGTCCCCTGCTCCTTCATGGCCTTGCCCAGGATATAGAGGATGTGATCGCCGCCGATCTCATTTCCCTTTTCGTCCACGGCGATACAGCGGTCGGCGTCCCCGTCAAAGGCGAAGCCCACGTCCAGCCCCTTCTCCGCCACCAGCCGCTTGAGGCGGTCGATGTGAGTGGAGCCGCAGTCCACGTTGATGTTGAGACCGTCGGGCTCGGCACCCGTGACGTAGGTCTTGGCGCCCAAGGCCTCAAAAACCGCCCGACCGATCATCCAGGCCGAGCCGTTGGCGCAGTCCAGACCCACGCGAAAGTCCTTGTAGGAGTTGGCGGCCAGGGAGATGAGGTAGCCCACGTAGCGGTTGCGCCCCGCGGCGTAGTCAATGATGCGGCCCACGTCAGCCCCCGTGGCGGCGGGGAGGTCGTGATTCCACATTTCATCCTCGCCAAGCCCCAGGGCGGCCGCGCCCCCGTCCAGATAGGCCTCGACGGTGGCGATGGTATCGTCGTTGATCTTTTCTCCTTTGCGGTTGACCAGCTTGATGCCGTTGTCGGTGTAAGGATTGTGGGAGGCCGAGATCATGACCCCGCAATCGAAGTCCTCTCTTTCGGTGACGAAGGAGACGCCGGGGGTGGTGGTGACGTGGAGCATGTAGGAATCCGCTCCCGAGGCGGTGATGCCGGCGGCGATGGCGTATTCGAACATGTAGGAGGAGCGGCGGGTATCCTTGCCCACCACGATGCGGGGGCGGTGAACCGCTACCCGCCGATCGGCGGGCAGGGAAAGATCGTGCTCCTTGCAGTACCAGCCGAGAAAGCGGCCCAGGCGAAACGCGTGGTCGGCGGTGAGGGTGAGATTGGCTTCTCCGCGGAAGCCGTCGGTGCCAAAGTATTTTCCCATGTACGTGATTCCTTTCCGGGTGGATTCACCATACAGTATATCCGTTTTGGGGTGGAGGCAATAGTCCTTTGGGAAAATATTTTTGAAAAACCCGCTCTGCCGCAAACGGCCGATGGGCGCCCTTACAAAAAAACATCCAATCATACGAAACCCCCGTCCGATTTTTGTCGGATGGGGGCAGTTTTTGTGGAGGATCATTCCAGAAAATGCTCAAATCCTGTGGTGTCATACAGCTCGTTCACCGTGACTCCCAGCACGGTAGCCAGCGCATATAGTTCAATATCGGTTACTGTTCTGGATTTTTCCTCAATGCGGGAGACCGACCCACGGCATACGTAGACGCCCATCAACTCCAGCTTGTTGGACAACGTCTGCTGGCTCATTTTTTTGGCTTTGCGGAATTTTTTGACCTGATTTCCGACCATGTTCATTTGATTTCCGTCGATGATGCGTGCCATGACACTTTTTCTCCCCAAAATAGATTTTTTGTCTTGACATAAGACAATTATTATGATATACTATTTTGGACATTGAACTGTCCTGCTATAGGACAATGAAAAATATCGTAAGGAGAATCGATATGAAGCTTATGAAGTATCTGATGACGTTAACTGCTGTTCTACTGACATTTTCCCTTTTATTGACGGGCTGTGACAGCGGCTCCGGAGAAGGAGAGACCGTTGACGAAAATGCGGGACAACAGATTACCGAGGAAATAATTTTTGTCTCTAACGGAGACGGTACTTGTTACGTGGATGGTGTGCGCGCTCCTTTTGGTACCATGAATATGGAGCTGGTCATCCCCGAAAAATCTCCCGAGGGTGATACCGTGATCGAAGTGCGGCAATTGGGCGAGAATTACAGCACTTTTCTCCCTTGGATGGCCACACAGGAATATTTTGAAGAAATGCTTCAAGACGTTCTGGAATATTGCGGCGGCGATGAGCAAAACATGGATTATATAAGATTTAAATCATATTTTAATCTGAAGGGATTGGAATTTTGCTCGAATGATCGCTTGAAGGAGGAGCTGTTGGGGGCATTTCCCATTGTCGCAAAGACCAATATTTATGTATGTGATCCTAACGCGACTTCCCACGCAAGAGCCTTTTTGGGACAGATGATTTGGAAAGCCTGCTCTTATGAAACACGCTTGAATGATTTGAAAACGTTGATCAGGTTGGAAGAACAGCTTGGCGATAATGCGGGGTTTTATGGTTTTACTGAGGAGTTGGAGAGGTATCAAGCACAAAAAATCGCTCCGTGGGCTTTCTCGCGTATAGAGCTTCCTGATACTGTTACAAGCATTGGAGATGGGGCGTTCAGCGGCTGTAGCAATCTGACGAGCATCACCATTCCCGATGCGGTTACAAGCATTGGAGATGGGGCGTTCAGCGGCTGTAGCAATCTGACGAGCATCACCATTCCGGATTCGGTTACGAGCATTGGGAATGGGGCTTTCGGCGGCTGTAGCAGTCTGACGAGCATCACTATACCCGATAGCGTGACGAGTATGAGTATCGGGGAGTATGCGTTCCACGGTTGCACCAGCCTGACAAGTATCACCATTCCTGATTG
>JAFQOC010000269.1 GCA_017420845.1 Clostridia bacterium | reverse complement strand
GGAGGGCATCGTCGAAGGTATCGACCACGCGAACGGCCAGGATATAGTCGTTGTACTCGGTGTCCCAGTCCTCCTCGGTCGCGGGAATCGCGTCGGGCAGGATGGCGCAGACCGCCTCGTCTCCGCGGAACTCCACCTTGTAGTCCGCCATAGCCTCGGCCATGCGGGGCAGGAACTCGTCCGCCACCGCCTTATGTACCAGCAGCGTCTCAATGGCGTTGCACACCGAGGGACGGGAGCACTTGGCGTTCACCGCTACCTTGACGGCCTTGTCGAGATCGGCGGCCTCGTCCACGTACAGATGGCAGTTCCCCGCCCCCGTCTCGATCACGGGGACCCGGGCGTTCTCTACCACGGAGCGGATCAGACCCTTACCGCCTCTCGGGATCAGCACGTCCACATAGCCCCGCATATTCATGAGAGCCGTAGCCCCCGCGCGGTCGGTCATGGTGATGAGCCCGATGAGGTCGGGAGAGAAGCCGTGAGCTACCAGGGCTTTACGCATGGAATCCACCAGAGCCATGGAGGATCGGATGGCCTCCTTGCCCCCGCGCAGGACAACGGCGTTACCCGTTTTCAGACACAGAGCGGCGGCGTCCACCGTCACGTTGGGGCGGGCCTCATAGATCATGGCCACACAGCCCATGGGCGCGCGGATATGGCGGATCACCAGCCCGTTGGGGCGGATGGTCTGCTCACCCGAGCCGATGGGGTCGGGAAGGGAAGCCACCTCGCGGAGGGCGGTGCAGATGCCCGAGAGCCGCTTTTCGTCCAGCTTCAGACGGTCCAGCATGGTTTTCGGCACCCCGTTTTCGGCGGCGGCGGAGAGATCCTCGGCGTTGGCGGCCAGGATGGCTTTACTGTCGGCGGTCAGCTGATCCGCCATGGCGCAGAGCAGGGCGTTCTTTTTCGCGGTAGAAGTCGAACCGTAGGTACGGGATGCCTCCTTGGCGGCGCGGCAGACGGATTCGACGTGGATTTGGATATCTTGCATGACAAAACCTCTATGTATTTCAAGTATTTTAAATATGAATGTGGAGAGATCAGACCAGATTGCGCTTGGCGCGGAGATACAGTGCCTCCAGCTCGGCGGGGGTATGGGGGGAGACCAGGATACAGCCCGCGTCATAGCGGGACACCTTGTCCGACTCCAGCGCGTTCAGAAACAGGTCGTAGGGAACCGTGCCTATTACACGGTCCTCCCCGGGGATCACCAAGGCGATCTCGTAGTCCTCCACCACGGGAGGCCGGCCGGTCTTGGGATCGGTAGCCCCGAAGGGTACCGAGGGGGTCAGGGGAAAAATACTCCGGCAGTCCGCCGAGAAGGCAAAGCGCCCGAACAGACCGCCCTCCTCGTTGAAGAAGCCGGGGGCGGCGTAGTAGGCATCCATGGATTGCCGCTCGTGGAGCCATTCGGCCAGGTAGGCGGCGGCACCCGCGGGATGCTCCTTTGCGGCCCGGGCCTCCTCCACACCGAAGTGCAGGGGCCACAGGGCACAGCACAGGGTGATGGGGCCGCGCTGTCCGGAGAGCACCTTGTCCGAAAGCATCTCCAGATAGCGGTCGTTGTGCTCAATCATGGCTTCCTTGCCGTCGAGGAAGGTGAAAAGAGAGACCTTCTTGAAGCCGTCCACCTCCAGGGTAGCGTTCCAGCAGGTCATGATCCGCTCCACTGCGGCGTAGTAGGCCTCCAGCTCGTGGGGGGTGGTGGGATTCAAAGCTCGCAGGGTCAGCTTTTTTCGCTCGCGGGGAGTCCAGGTGACTGTAAAGCCGCGAGCCTTATGGGCGGGATCGTATACGGCGAGCTCCCCTCCCTCGGCAACCCCCTCCTCCAGGCGGAAATGGCTGTCGTAGACACCGCAGGCAAGGCGGTCCCCCAGAATAACCGACAGGGGGAGCGTTTTCTTGAAAAATCCCTTTTGACGGATGACAATATCAATGGACATAGTAATCCTCCGCGCACGTGGTTATGGTGGGGCGGGGGCATGCGCCCTCCGTGGGTTCAGATCTCGGATCAGGCTTCCTTCACCAGCACCTCGGTGATCTCGCAAATGTAGAACCGATGGTAATCCTTTGCGGCGTAGTGCTTCAGCATCTCGGGATCCATAAAGGCGTTCTCCTTCAGATCGTCCGCATACAGCTTGCGGCAGACCAAAACCAGATTGGCCTCGGCGGGGTAGGGCGCGCCCTCGTTGGTTCTCGCTACCGTCAGCCCCGTGGCGGCAAACTTATCCCCGTCTCTGCCTGACCTGGTACCGCAGTAACGCAGAGCCTCCCGGTACTCTCCTTTCGGGAAGAAGGATAGAGTCAGGGTATCGCTGTCCTCCACAATACCGTAGGTGTACCGCTGGGGGCGGATGAAGCAGATGGCCACGGGCTTGTTCCACAGAATGCCCGCGCAGCCCCAGGAGGCGGTCATGGTGTTGGTGACACCCGAGGAATCCGCGGCGGTGATGAGCATCCAGTCCTCTCCGATGCGGGAGAAGAAATTGTCGGACAGGGTCGCGGGGGCGACGGAGCGGAAGGCAGACGCGGTAGCCATAGGAAAGGTCCTCCTTGCAAAAATATATACCATATTATTATAGCATATTTTGGGCAAGGATGCAACAGGGAGAATGAAAAAAGCCCGAAAAAAGCCAAGAAAAATGTTTTGAAATTTCTCAAACTTTTTTTCAAAAACCTATTGACAAACCGAAACCGATATGCTATAATATGCACCGTCGCCAAGATGACCGCGTCCCAAGGCGGTCGGCTCAAAAAAGTTTTTGAAATTTTTTGAAAAAACTTTTCAAAAACCTATTGACAAATCAAAAGCGATGTGATATAATAAGCGAGTCGTCAGGAACGAGACACGCTCGGGAGCATAGCTCAGCTGGGAGAGCATCTGCCTTACAAGCAGAGGGTCACAGGTTCGAGCCCTGTTGTTCCCACCATATTTGGCCCGGTGGTGCAGTCGGTTAGCACGCCAGCCTGTCACGCTGGAGGTCGACGGTTCGAGTCCGTTCCGGGTCGCCATAT
>JAFQOC010000268.1 GCA_017420845.1 Clostridia bacterium | reverse complement strand
TTCATGGTGAAAGCCTTCCTTTCGGCGTGGATTTTGGTCTAAATTTCAGTATACCATAAAAGGCCGAAAAAATCAAGACGGAAAAGGATTTTTGGTGAAAATTCCGCGGAGCGCGGGGCTGGGGGTTGGTTCTCTTGACCAAATCGAGACGGCGGGTTTTGGGCAGATCGACAAAAATCAAATTTTCTCGCGGCGGTGTAAGATTTGCGGCTTGTTCGGTGTCTGTATAGGTGAGGGGGAACTTGACATCAATGCCATTAAGTTAAGCCTCCCCCTTTGGGGGAGGTGGCACACCGAAGGTGTGACGGAGAGGGCATTTCAGACGGTATTTGCCCTCTCACCCGCCTTTGGCGGGAGCTCTCCCGGAGGGAGAGCCCTTTCTGTTTCTTAACTGAATTGCATTGAACTTGACATTCGGGCGGTTTTCTGCTATACTGTACCCATCCTCCCCGAAAGGAAGTCCCGCTATGCTCCAAGAAAAAGCCAAAGCCCATATCCGTCGGCTCCGCGTCCTGAACATTCTGACGACGGGCCCCGTTTTACTGCTCCTCGTCGTCGTCCTGTATCTGCTGTTTACCGACGTCCTGACCACGGTACAGGCCAGCCTGCTGTACATCGTCATCGGGCTGCTCGAGCTCTTTGTGGCGCGGGTCGTCATGGCGCGGGCATGGAAGAAATACGTCTACAACGTCATGGACGAGGAGCTGGACGCCCCCCTGTTCATGGAGATCCTGCGTCAAGTGGGCGAGTACGATCCATTCGCCATCCATCAGCTTCAGATGCTCTACGCCGAGGGACGCCACGCCGACGTGGTGAGCCTCTGCACCAAGCAAATGGACAACCCCTACGCCAAGCGCTGTAAGCCCGGCTACCTGACCTACATGGCCTTCGCCTACTTCTCGCTGGGAGACGATCAAAGGCTGGCCGAGATCCACGAGGCCACCGAATGGTTCCTGCAGAGCCAAAAGAACCCCGAAAAGTACAGACGGCTCATGCCCATGCAGGTCTTCTACGCCGCTTACCTGAAGCGGGACACGGATGCCTGCGAGGCGTACTTTACCGCCAATCCCCCCAAGGTGCGGAATGCGGCTGTCCAGCGCTACCTCTTGCGGGCGCGAGTCGCCCAGCTGAAGGGGGACACAGAGGAGGCGGAGCGATTTTTGCGTCAGGTGCTGACCGAAGGCCCCAACACCCCCGCGGCTCTGACCGCCAAGGCCCACCTTGCAGCCATAGAGCGGGGCGAGGGCTATGACAAGGCCTTCCCCGAGGCTCTGCCCGATCCTCTGTTTCCCGTGGTGACCTCCCAAAAGAGGCACAGGACCGTAAAGATCCTGATACGGGTCTGCATGATCGTAGCGGCGGCACTTCTGGTGTATTCCGTTGTTCTGCATAGCATATACGAGCATCAAGACAGAACCCTGCGGGAGGACGTGCGGGTCGCCATGGAGACGGAGTACGACGGCGTGAGCGTGTGGGAGTGCTTTTCCGTATCCGACGGGGAGAGTTGGGTGGAAACTCTGGCGCTCTGCTCTACCGATGGGGGGCTTGTGTTGGCCTCTCCCTACTATCGGGGAGATTCGGAGGAGCTTTTGTGTTATCCCGTGGCCGTTTTCATCGAGGAAGATTTCGCGGAGAACGGCCTCCCCTCCCGCGTGTTCGCGGGGTACACCGCCGATTACTACGGTCTTTGTGCCTTCTATGCCTCCGAGAAGGAGATTCCCGAGGACCGCTACGTATCTTTCCCCGTTACGGTCTATGGGCAGAAACTGTGGTTTGCCGTGAAAGCGGAGCCGCCGCGCGTCTGACTTTTTCAACAAAAAAGGTGTCCTTCGCCATGAAAGACACCTTTCTTTTTTGCTCGGCTTACGGATTACACTCCACCTTGAAGATCCCGTAGCCTCGGTCGGTGCGGATGACCTCCACGGTGAGGGAGGCGGTCTTGTCCCCTGCCTTGATCTCGGCGGTCAGGGCGTAGAAGGAGCCGCCCACGTTGGAATCGTAGTAGGCGGATCGCATGTTGGTGGTTCGCTCCACGGTCGCTCCCTCGGTGAGATCCAGGCCGATATTGGTCTTGACCTCCTGGGCAAAGGCGGCCAGCAGCTCCTCGGTCATGGCGGCGTCGGGATGGTAGAGGGCGGCGGCCTCGGCGTAATTCTCATTTCTCAAGGCGGTGAGCAGGGAGTCCATGGCGGTTCTGGCCTCCTCGCGGGTGACACCGCCCGAGCAGGCGGTCAGGGAGGAGAGGAGCAGAAGCATGGCGGCGAGGATAGACAGGATACGGGTGGCGGTTTGTTTTTTCGTCATAGGGAAATCCTCCTTGTTTTGTTGTATTATCATTATAATACACTATGGACGCCGATTTGTCAAGAGGATCGAACAAATTTTTGCGGTCCTAAGCTTTTTTTACAATTCGTTTGGGTCGGAGACACATATGGGTGGTATAATGGAAGCATCTCTCCCCACAATGGAGGTCTTCCATGTCAACCGATCCCAAACCCTTCCCCGAGGAATATCTGTGTTCCCTGAGCCGTCCCTCTGCGCCTCCGCCCAAGAAGCGGCGGTGGTGGATCGTCGCTTTGGCGGCGGCCCTGCTTCTGCTCCTCTTTCCGGGTGCCCTCGCCCTTTCCCGCTTGGGAAAGGAGCCGACTCTGCACACCGAGACTCCTCCAGACAACATCCCCTCCCCCGACGCGACTGACGGGCTGACCGAAACCGCCGCGGGACTCCTCGACAGCGAGACCGTCGCCGAGCCCGAGACCGAAGACGGACTTGGGTTTTACGAGGGAACCGAGGTTTACGTCTACCAGCTCCCCTACGATTACGAGTATTTCACCGATCATCCCGTATTCACCGACGGAGATCTGCGGCTGGTTCTGGGAAGTGAATACGGCGTAGAGCCCCAGACCCGCACCTTCACCCTCTCCAAGGCTGAGCTGACAGACGGAACCGTCCCCGCCGTGCGGTATCACGGTGATTACGGCTTCACCGACCAAACAAGCTTTTTCTATCGGAACACCACCGCCGCCGCCTTTGTCGCCGACGAGATTCTGTACCACACCTACACCGACATGGACGGCCGTATGGAATTTGACTACAGCCCCGACGGGAAGCTGATGGAGTTCCGCTACGCCGAGAGGTCGGTGGGTACCGTCTCGAAGGAGGACGCGAGGACTGCTTCAGAGCAATTCCTCCGTGCCGCGGGGATCGACCTGACCGTGGGGCACAAGGTCTACGTAGCCGAGGGGTGCTACTGTATCTACGGGGGCGAGGGAGTCAGCTCTTCCCAATTGACCCGCGTCACGTGGATACGGGAGATCGGCTCGACCTTTGCCGAGGGGTACATCGTATTCTGCATGAGCACTGAGGACGGTGGTGTAGCTGTCAAGCTGTGTAAGAGCCTGAACCTCGGGTTGTGCGATGCCTACGGCTCTATCACGGGTGAGCAGGTCCACCACACCCGCGCCCGCCTGTGGGAGGCCATCGGTGCCATGCGTCACTACGAGGGGGATGCCTATGAACCCAAGGATTCCTGCAAATGGGGATCTCTCATAATGGGCGAGGACGGAAACCTCTACCTCCGCGTCCATTTCCAAGGTCAATCCTTGGGGCATTCCCGGGAAGGATACGCCTATATGCGGGTCAATCCCTGAAAAACAAAACACCGTACCGCCCATCTCGGGTGATACGGTGTTTTTTTCTGCACGGGATCACTCCCCGTCGGCCATATGAGCGTCCAGCTTCTTCTCGATCCTGGCCAGCTCCTGGGCCACGGGGTCGGGAATGTGGACCTGGTCCAGATCGTCGGGCTTGCGGCCGTCGCGGCGCACCACACGAGCGGGGATGCCCACGGCGGTGGAGTTCTCGGGAACCTCCTTGAGCACCACGGCGTTGGCGGCGATCTTGGAATTGTCCTCGATCTTGAAGGGGCCAAGCACCTTGGCACCCGCGCCCACCAACACGTTGTTGCCCAGGGTGGGGTGACGCTTGCCCACGTCCTTACCCGTACCGCCCAGGGTCACGCCCTGGTAGAGGGTGCAGTTGTCCCCGATCTCGGTGGTCTCGCCGATGACCACGC
>JAFQOC010000029.1 GCA_017420845.1 Clostridia bacterium | reverse complement strand
GAGTGTGAAATTTGCCCTTCGGGCAAGTTGAGGTGCAGAACCTTCGGTTCTGTCCATTACATTTTATGTAATATTTAATAGAAACCCGTAGGGTTTCTTTCCGCAACTCGCCCAACGGGCGAATTTCACACGCGCGATGCGCGTATTTCAGGCTCGCTTGCGAGCGATTCACACGCCGTAAGGCGTATTTCACTATTGCAGTTTATCGGAACGATAAACTGCAATTTGACATTTCATTCTCCTCTTGCTTTTTCCACAAAAGCCAAAGGGACGGCCCGATACAAGCCGTCCCTTTTCTTGCGGGTACCCTTTTCATGGCTGCCCGTATTTGAGACTGTCAACGGGCACGGTTCAGCTCCCTGCGGCGGAAACGGGCAACCAGGAGCAAAGCGGCAAAATATACGATCACGCCAATCGCCAGATCCAGGAAAAGATCGGTCAGCATAACCAACAGGCCTTCCGTTCCTCCGTTAAAATAGAGAGTAAACTGATAGATCTGGTGCATGAGAATCCGCATAAAGGCGATCACAACCGCCAGCATCAGGGCAGACACCTGCACGGGGTTGCGCAGACCAAGGATGCGGTTAAAGCTGAACAGCTCGCCTGTGTCGGGATCGGTCACCGTGAAATCCGCTCCCGCATCGGATTCTCTTGCCTGCTGCATCCATGCCTTGCGGAAATAACCGCGGCGGATCAGGACAGTGATCAGAATGACCAACGCGAACTGCAGCATTTCCAGCCCGTAGTTGGCCAGCATAATGGGAAGGTCAAAGTCCAGAAAATCCTCGACGGAGGGAAAAGCACCCTCGTAGGTCAGGGCGGGGAACAGGAAATTGACTATGTATTTGCCCAGAGTCAGGAGAGCGAAGGTGCCGGGAACCGAGGAGGCGGACTTGAAGCCCAGCCGCCAGATGGCGTACAAAGTGGCGGGGTAGCACAGCGTGACCACGGCCAGATCCACCAGACCCGCATCAGTGAGGCAGTAAAGAATATAGACCCACCAGGAATCCTGGAAGGCCACGTCGGTGGCGAAGCGAATGAAGAGGGGGGTTAAAACAAAGGAGCAAAGGGCAAAGCCAATGCCTGCCACCAGCAGGGTGAAGCGCCGCATAGAGCGGACGATCCCGCGGGTGTCAAGGGTCCGGAGTGTATCCATGAAGCAAAATTACCTTTCGAGTGATAGGAAACGGAGCACTACCCTACAGTATAACCGAAAACCGTGAACATTTCAAGGGGATTCGGGAAATTTTTTCGCAAAATACAGAATTTACGTCTTTTTTCGGTAGCTGTCCGCAAACAAGGTGCGGAGAGCGGCGACATCCATAGCCTGTCCCGCTTCAGAACTCTGGCGGACAGCCTCCACCAAAGCTCCGAATACGGGAGGCACCGAGGCCACCGACATACGGACAGAAACGGCGGGGGACAACCGAGCCAGGATTGCTTCCTGCCATGCAGGGGCCTTTGCCACGCTGATGCCGCCTCCCATAACAACGGGAAGGAATTCCGAAGCATCCCCGTCTTGGGTCAGCCATTTCCAAGCGGCCTCGATCAGCTCAGCCAGACAGCGGGCATTCCGATCCAGGATGGCAAGAGCCACCTCATCCCCCTCCTCTGCTGCGCGGAAGACCACGGGAGCGCAGGCGGCGATATAGGTCTTTCCGCCCATATATATATCCGTGATCTTGGTGTGGACCTCACCGCCCAGATGAGCGCTCAAAAGATCCGTAAGATCTGTGGGGCGGCCACGGCCGTCGCGGGCGCGGAGAGCAGCCTCCAGACCGTCGCGGCCAATGTCGTACCCGCTTCCCCCGCTGTCCAGCAGATACCCCCAGCCACCAATGCGGATCAGCTCTCGGTTCCTGCGCAGGAAGCAAGCACTCCCCGTGCCGCAAATGACACAGGCTCCGTCCCCTTCGGGGATCTCTCCCGCCAACAGAATATGTACGTCGGAGCGAATATCCAGCCTTCCCAAGGCAGGCAGAGCGGCGCCGAGGCCGCCAAGCAGGGTATCCCGATGGTTGATGCCCCCGGCGATCCCCCCGAAGCAGGAGACGCAAGGGAGGTGAGCGGTGGTCAGGCCCGCCTGCTCCAGCAGCTCATGGACCAGATCGGCCAGAATGGTCACGGATTCCTCGGGAGGTCTGTCGTTGGGATTGGAGGCAGGGCCGAGCACCCGTGCCAGGATACGTCCTTCACGGTCGGTCAGAACGCCCTCGGTCTTGGTGCCGCCGCCGTCAATTCCAATGAAATAGGTCGCAGACATGATAAGCTTCCTTTCTTAGTGTTGAAGTGTTATTCAGTAGCGTTTGGCATTCCGCAGCAGCATGGCCGTCCCCTTCATGACCGTCTCGCAAAGTCGGGGGCGGAATTTGAGCAATCGGGCAAAAGAGGAATACCCATTGGGATCACAGCCGTGGAGGTCACTGCCCAAAGCCACAATGCTCCCCTGCCCGATCCAGCGAAGGAGTTGCTTAGGCTGCAAGAGCCCCGTCAAGGAACGCGCGTTGATCTGGCCTGTGAATCCCATATCCAAAAGCATTTCCACCGAAGGGGGAGGATAGCGATCCACGTGAGCCAAAACGGGATGAATGCCCCGTCGGGCGATTCCTTGTGCGGTGTGGAGCAGACAGGGATCCCATCCTCTCTCGGTGAGGGGCATTTCCAGAAGCAGAACGTTGGTTCCCTCCATACAGAGCCGTTCCAGATCCTCCATCTCCTCCATGCCGAGGCAGATTAGCACCTCGGCGCCCGGGATGATATGGGGGCGCGGAGCGTCGCCCCAGGCACGCAACAGGTTTTTCAAGGAGGCGTCCCGCTCCTTCACATACTCGGAGGGCAGAAGCATCTGAGGGTAGAAGTGAGAGGTAGCGCATACCGTCTCCACACCCACGGCCTGCATCATCGCAAGCTGTCTTATTCCGTCCTCGACCCCCTTGGAGCCGTGGTCCACGCGGGGTAAAATGTGCGCGTGAAAGTCCAGTATTTCCATCACGGCCCCCTCTATTCAGACTTCTGTATTTGGATGTGACAGGGTTTCCCTATCCCTCACGCCGTTTGCGCTTCTCTGTTTCCCCGATGGGATTTACAGGCCCGGGCTCACTCGTCACCACTCTCCCCGACACCTTCATATACCATGACTTCTTCTTCCCCGTCGCGTGCTCGTGCGCAGACGGTACCGTAGCCTCCATAGCCGCTCACGCTGTGGATGCCTCGACCGTAGCCACCGCGGTAGTAGCCGTATTTGCCGTGACGGTAGTAGCCTTTCTTACCGCCTCGAAAGCGGTACCTACCATAGCCGCTGTAATACTTGTTTTTGTAGTAATCGGCGGATTTGATATCAATATCGTTGAGAATAAAGCCAATGAGGGAGGCGTCGAGGTGGGACAGAGTCTCGGCGGCGATCTCGATCATGCGGCGATCCGAATAACCGGCGCGAACCACAAAGGCGTACCCCGTCACCAGATCCGCAATGATGCCCGCGTCACTGACCTCGCAAATGGGCGGCAGGTCGATCAGAACAACGTCGTACTGTGCCCTGACTTGCCGCATGAAGGTCTTCATATGATCAGAGGCCAGAAGCTCTGCGGGATTGGGGGGAATACGGCCGCTGGTGATGATGTCCAGATTCTCGTAGCCTCCCGATCGAAGGTAAACTTGATCCATAGTACAGACGCCGGCCAGGAGCTCACTCATGCCGTTCACCTTATTGTCCAGCTTGAATATCTTATGCTGGACGGGACAACGGAGATCGCCGTCCACCAGAAGAACACGCTGATTCATCTGGGCAAAGGACACGGCAATATTCGCGATGATCATGGACTTACCGGCGCTCACATAGGCCGATGTCAGGCCGTACACGGCGCAGTCCTGCCCCTTGGTGGTGTAGCACATGTTGGTACGGAGCTGCTTGAAGGCCTCGGTGATGGCAAAGGGGGTCCTTCCGCTCAGAAGGCGGCCGTCGTAATCACAGTCGGACAAGAGATTTCCGCCATCGGGATTTTTGCTATCGGTTTTCTTATACTTGTTCCTGCGGGATCTGTCCTTGAAGGCCTTATCGCCTGCCTTGTAATTCTCCCAGGTGGGGATCTGACCGATGACGGGGACTGTAAAGTGACTCTTCAGATCCTCCTCGGTATAGACGGTATTGTCAAAGTAGGCGCGGAGCAGAGCCAGCAGATAGACCGCCACAGCCCCCGCGGCAAAGCCCAGAGCAGCAAACAGAGGCACGTTTCGGCCCGTATAGGTAATGTTGGCTTCATTGACACCGGTGATGGCCTTGGCCACGCTGGAGATCTGCTCAATCCCCTCGGTATTGGCGATACCGTAATAGTAATCCATGGTCACGGGCACGGCTCGCTCTACCGCCTTTGCTACGTCCAAAACCGTATCCTGACTGCCGCCCGTAACGTAGACCGTGACGATCTGGCCGTCCACGGTAACGGTCAGCATTCCCTTTACGGTCTGACGGGAAAAACCCCTGTAGCGGTCGCCGTGCCGGGTCAGATCATCCAGAATACCATTCAGGGAACGCTCCTCCCGGATCAGGGTGGGCATACTGTAGGCAATATTGGCCGCGCCTCCCACGTCGTTCGCGTTATTCTTGACAATGATCTCTCCCGTCAGGGGATTCTCCGCAACGGTAACGGTATTGATGAGAAACTTAACCTCTGCCGTATAGTGAGGCGAGGTACCGGCATAGCGGACAAGGCCGGCCAAGCCGCCCACGAGCACGGCAACAATCAGGATCCTCATAAGACTGCCCTGCAGGACCTTCAGAAGAAGGTAGTAGTCGACCTGGCCTGATCGACTGTTCTTTACAATGGAGTTTTTTTCTTTTTCCATATATCCAGTAACTTCCTTTCGCTGTGGACGAAGGCCTCGCAGGGATGATTCCGTCGCGCAGTAATGCCGTTTACGATTTGTACCGTCGTATATTATACACGGAGAGCCAACCCTTGTCAAGCGGTTTGCGCGAACGTTCACGTAGGATTGCGGCAATCAACACCAAGACGCACCAATAAACACAATGCGCACAATCATAGGCGATTAAGCCCATGACTGTGCGCACACGTGTCAGCAGAAAATCAAATTACTTGCCGGAAGCGAGCTTTGCGACCTCGGCAGCGTAGTCCTCTTCCTTCTTCTCAATACCCTCGCCCTTCTCGAAGCGGCAGAAGGAAGCGATGGCGATGGAACCACCCAGCTCCTTGGCGGTCTTGGCAACGTACTGAGCGACGGTCATATCGTCCTCCTTAACGTAAGCCATATCCACCAGGCAGTTAGCCTCGTAGAACTTGCCAAGCTTACCCATGATAATGCCGTCCAGAACCTTCTCGGGCTTGTTAGCCATCTTGGGATCGTTAGCCAGCTGAGCCTTGATGATCTCCTTCTCAGACTCGATCACGGAAGCGGGAACGTCGCTTCTGGTCAGGTAAGGAGTAGGATATGCGCCGATCTGCAGAGCGATGTTCTTAGCGAAATCGGCAAAGCCTTCCTTATCGCCGCAGTCGGTGTCGAACTTAACGATAACGCCGATGGAGCCTGCACCGTGGATGTAGGTAGCGGTCAGACCCTCAACCAGAGCGAAGCGGCGGATGCTCAGCTTCTCACCGATCTTGAAGATCTCCTCCTTCAGCTTCTCGTCAACGGTAACACCGCCCTCGATGTACTGAGCAGCCATGAGCTCCTCAACGTTTGCGGGCTTGGAGG
>JAFQOC010000267.1 GCA_017420845.1 Clostridia bacterium | reverse complement strand
ATTACGTTCAGATGGCTCACCACGGCCAGAACGGCGTGACCAAGGAATTCTACGAGACCGTGGCTCCCACGGGCTGCTTCTGGTGCGCCCCCGACTGGCTCTGGAACAACGATGCGGGGCTGGGGTACAACACCCATTGCTTCAAAACCATCGAGGTACAGGGCTGGATGGAGAAGCTGGGAGTCAAGGAGCATTACATCCTGATGAATGGGACGCAGGTCGTTGAGCTGTGAATTGGGGTTTAGCGGTGCGTATGTCACCGGATATGCACGATGAGACCGCTATGTAACGGGCGCACACACAGGTGCGCCCCTACCCTCATTTTTTATGTAGGACCATAACATTTCGGCTTTTTGATGCTCGGTAGGGGCGCACCTATGTGTGCGCCCGCCAACCCCAACGCACCGATCTGTTCCTGCAAACGGTTCGATAAACCCAAATTTGAAAAAGGAAAATCATGAACAATAACATTACCAAGCCCCGCATCCTCTGCGTGGTCGGCTCTACCGCCAGCGGCAAGACCTCTCTGGCGGTGGAGCTGGCGAAGCGGTTTGACGGCGAGATCGTCTCCTGCGACTCCATGCAGATTTATCGGGGCATGAACATCGGCACCGCCACCCCCGACGAGGCGGAGCGGCAGGGGATCCCCCACCATCTCATGGACTTCGTGGATCCCACAGACCCCCGCGGTTACTCCTGTGCCGACTACGTGCGGGACGCCCGCGCGGCTGTCTCGGACATGCTGGCCAGAGGGAAGCTCCCCGTCCTGTGCGGCGGTACGGGGCTGTATCTGGATGCCTTCCTCCGCGGAGGGAGCTTTGAGGTCACCGACAGCGATCCCACCCTGCGGGAGGAGCTTTGCGCGTTGGCCGAGCGGGAGGGAGTGGAGACGCTCCACGCCATGCTCCGAGAGCTGGATCCCGCGTCGGCGGAGGCGATCCATCCCAACAACGTGAAAAGAGTGGTGCGCGCCATCGAGATCTGCCGTACCACGGGGCGGAAAAAAAGCGAGCTGGACAGAGAATCCAGAGAGCCCGAGTGCCCCTACGACGCTACGGTCATCGGCCTGCGCTACAGATGCCGTCGGCTCCTCTACGACCGTATTGACCGCCGTGTGGACATCATGATGGGGCAGGGACTTCTGGAAGAAACCCAACGGCTTCGGGAAATGGGGGTCTTTGCGGTCTGCCGCACCGCTGCCCAGGCTATCGGCTACAAGGAGCTGTTCCCCTATCTGGACGGGGAGGCGACTCTGCAATCCTGTGTGGAGACCCTCAAGCTGGCTACCCGCCACTATGCCAAGCGGCAGGTCACCTGGTTTTCTGCCAAGCCCTACGTCACCTGGCTGGACTGCGACGAAATCCGGGACGGGACAGAAGTTGTAAAAAAATTTGAAGAGATTGTAAATAATGCTCAAACCCTCTTTTAATAAGAGGGTTTTTATGCTATACTATAGGTTGTAGTATATAATAGGGATAGTTATGCCCATTTGAACCGTGAACCCGAGAAAGGAGATGCCTATGCCCGATATGTTGGATATCACGTCCAGGCTTCTCCGCCCCCCCCAGAAGCCGAAATTCAGCCGCGCGCGCTCCCTTTTGAGTGCCGGCTTTATCATTCTCATGCTGGGGCTCATTGGCTTTGCGGTGTATCAGATCGCCCGTCACGTGACGGTGGGGCTGAATACCCTGCGGACCCAGGAAATTCTGGACCGATCCTACGTCAGTCTGGAGCTGTATACCTTCCGCGAGGAAACACCTCTTGCCGTGGAGGGAGGCGACGTGTACCTGTACGCCGTGGAAAACGGTGAGCGGGTGGGCGTGGCCCAAACGGTGGGGACACCCTACCGTGTCGGTGATCCTGCCCTGGCCTCCGAGCTCCAGATCCAATTGAACGCTTATGGAGATCGGGTGTCCCTGCTCCGCAAGCTGGGCGGTACGGGCACTCCTGCCGACGCCCGTGATGCGGCAGAGGCGGTGGACCGTGCCTACCGGGAGCTTTTGAAAGCGGCCTCCTCCGGAGATCTGTCCGCTGTTGCCGGATTCGCGGATTCCATGGGGGATGGAATCGGACGGTACGACATTTTGACGGGGGCCGCCTCTCAATCTGTTGCCGCCCTGGAGGCTCAGCGACAGGCCTTGCTGGCGGAATACGCGGCACTGTCACCCATGACGGTGACCCAAAGCGGCTATTTTTACTATACTTGCGACGGATACGAATCTCTTTTTGACTATGACAAGGCCAAAACCATGTCTCCGTCTGAATTTCGGGAGCTGACCGCTCTCTCTGCCCAGGGGATCCCCTCCGGAGTGGCGGGGAAGCTGGTCACCAACCCCACCTGGTACGCGGCGGCCTACGTTCCGCTGTCGGATCCCGCCGTGGAGCTGTTCCAGCAGGGAATCGCTTCTCAAAAATCCTACGTATTCACCTGCCGTGATCGGGGCGGTGTGGAGTTGACCCTCACCCTGATCCGATTGGTTCCCGATGGGGAGGGCGTGCTGCTGGTGTTCTCCTCTCAGGACATGCCCCGGGGCTTTGACTTCCCCCGAAGCTTTACCGCCGAGACGATTTCACTCAGCACGGGCGGCTACCGCATTCCCACCGAGGCTCTGGTGACGCTCCGCTCCCATGAGACGGGGGAGGACGTGACGGGGGTGTACATTCTGGCGGGTAACGTGGTGGAATTCCGCAAGATCAGCATTTACGTCCGCAGGGACGGCTACGTCATTGCCGAGACCTATGAGGACGTGAAGGCCTATCTGGAGGAGCTTTCCCAAAGCGACCCCGCCGAGTACGAGCGCCGTACCGCCGACGAATGGAGCTTTTTGGGATTGAACGACAACATCATCACCGGCGGTAACGAGCTCTATGAGGGCAAGGTCATTGGCTGACCACGCCTGTGATCGCGGCAATACACAAAATAAGGAGATCGGTATGGATTATACCTATCTGGATCAGAATCTGGCCCGTGTCAGGGAGGATTTGGTCAGGGCCTGTGGGGAGGGCGGCTATTCCCCCGAGGGCGTGATACTGATGGCCGCCATCAAGTCTGCTGACGTGGATGAAATCAACTACCTGCACACCGTCCTGGGGGTCACCCACGTGGGCGAGAATCGGGTACAGCAGCTTCTGGAGCGGTATGACCGCCTGGACAAGGAGGGACTATCCATTCACTTCATTGGCACGCTTCAGCGCAATAAAGTCAAGTACATCATCGACAAGGTGGACATGATCCAGTCCCTGGATTCGGATAAGCTGGCCGACGAGATCGAAAAGCAGGCCGCCAAGATCGGTCGGATCATGGACGTGCTCATAGAGATCAACTCCGGCAGCGAGATCAGCAAAAGCGGCATCACGCCGGAGGGCACCGCCGACTTTGCCCGCCGCGTTACGGGGGGAGCCTATCCCCATCTGCGGCTGCGGGGCTTCATGACCATGGCTCCCAAGTCCACCGAGGAGGGCTACCGCGCCATCTTCGGAAATACCCGTCGTCTCTGCGAGGGCATCTGGGATGAGCTGAAAATGGATCAGCCCATGGTCCTGTCCATGGGTATGTCGGAATCCTATATTCCCGCCGCCGCCGAGGGGGCAACCATGGTCCGCGTGGGCCGAGGACTCTTTGTCCGTCCCGAGGGATCGGAAAAATAAGCGAGTCGTATATTATTTCACATAAATTTACAGAAAGACAGAGGAAAATATCATGCTGAAGGATCTTTTCAAGAAAATGAACCGTGGTCAGGAGCCCGAGACCGATGATCTGAATATGGATTACGACGGTTTCTATTCGGGCAAGAGCGAGCGCCCCGTGGATCGCTCCGCTGAGGGTACCGCTGCCCCCGCAGAGTCTCGTCAGGCAGGCGGCTACTACGATGCTCCCCGTGCTCCCGCCAACCGCGGCTATGAGGAGCCGGATTTCCAGAGCGACAACTCCCGCTACTACGACGGCCCCGCCGAGCGTCCCGTGGAGCGCCCCGTGGATCGTGGTGCTCAGCCGTCCGAGGGCTTTGTAGCGCCCAGAGAGGTCTATACCGAGCCCGACCCCGCCGAGCGTGAGGCAACTCCCGTCTTTACCCCCACTCCCGCTCCCGAATATCTCTACTTCACTCCTGCCTCCTACAACGATTGCCGCAACGGTATTGCCAAGGGGCTGGCAGGCGGGCACGTAGTTGTTGTTCGCATGCGGAACATGGAGAATACGGATATTCGCCGCCTCCTGGACTTCATTATGGGCGCGGTCGCCGCTCTGGAAGCCGAGTGCATCACCCTGGAGGGCGCTGTCATGGTGCTGATTCCCAACGGCGTGGAGTTCGACGAGGATGAGCTGGAGCCGGACGACGAGGAATACGAGGACGACGAGTATGAAGACGACGAGGAGTATGAGGACGACGAGTACGAAGACGACGAGTACGAAGACGATGAGTACGAGGATGACGAATACGAAGACGGCGAGGATGATTACGACGACTACGGCGAAGAAGACGTGGAGGACATCGACGAGGATGTCGAGTAATCATCTCCGCTTACCCCGAGGCTCGCAAGGCTATGAGGCCATGACCTGTGGGAAAGGAGGATGTCTATGACCGGAGGACTGTATCTGATCGTATGGTTTATTTTGATCTTTCTGGACATCGTGTCCTTGGCCATGCTGGGACGCGCGATTCTGAGCTGGTTTCCCACGGACGGACCTACCCGCCTCGGTAGCTTTCTTTACGTCATTACCGAGCCCTTCATCATACCCGTTCGCGCCCTTTGCAACCGCTTTGGTTGGTTTCAGGGACTCCCGCTGGATATGCCCTTCCTGCTCACCATGGTGACTCTTTCCATGGTAAGCTTCATCCTGCAATCCTCCCTATGAGCTACAACCCTTCTATCTGTGACGAGGGGATTCGCCTGCTCCTATCCCGCCTGGACGATCTGGTCAAGAAAAGCGAGCGGGGCGAGATGGCGGTCAGCTCGTTTCTCACCCCTCGTGAGGCCAAGTACGCCCGTGTCCACCTGTCCTCCCGCGTCAGCGCGGGGACGGCGGT
>JAFQOC010000266.1 GCA_017420845.1 Clostridia bacterium | reverse complement strand
CCTGGAGCGGATGGAGGCTTTTATCAGGACGCTGAAGTAAGGGGAATTGGGGTTTAGCGGTGGAATTGTAACCCGATAGGCACGAGGAAACCGCTCTGTTAATGGGCG
Organism: Clostridia bacterium; assembly: GCA_017420845.1. Classification (GTDB taxonomy): domain Bacteria; phylum Bacillota; class Clostridia; order Oscillospirales; family CAG-272; genus CAMEON01. Next base: position 15,873 of record JAFQOC010000266.1, on the reverse strand, counting down.
CACACAAAGGTGCGCCCCTACCCTAAAATTTTTAGTTGGGATAATAACATTTTGTTTTTAAACGCTTGGTAGGGGCGCACCTATGTGTGCGCCCGCCTACGAAAAACATACCGTTTTGCTCCGTCAAGAGCACCGACACCCCCACATTTGAACGCTCCCCGCGCCGTCAAAAATTTTATCAAATATTTGCGCTTTTCCTGTAAGGTCTCGCTTCCTTTTGGTGTCTTATATAGTGAATACCCTTTTGAAAGGAGTTTTACTATGAAGCTGTTCCCAAAGTACGTCCCCTCGGTGGAGGAGGAAAAGAGAGAACGAGCCGACCGCGCCCGCTTCATCGGCCTCGATCTCCTGTTCATCGCCGTCGCGTTGGGCATATCCTTTGTCAGCACCCTGCTGGGCGACTACAACGAAGACGTGTATATCCACTACCCCCAGCTCCGCCCCTTGAACATGACCTTCGCCTGGATCGGTCTTGTGTGGGTGGCCGCCGTGATCCTGTTCTATTTCCTCATCAAAAAGGGAACGCGAAAAAAGCTGATCGGTATGTATCTGCTGGATGCCGCCCTGATGGTCTTCCTGGCCCTGCGCCTCGTTCTTTCGGACAGGGTGGCCTTCCCCGGTGCGGAGCCCGATATCTGGATGACTATATTGGAGATCCTTCTGTTCTTTTACATCCCTGTGTTCCATTTGATTTACTACCGCAAGTCCAAGATCGAGCTTGTGGACTGATCCCCAAAAAGGCAAAAAGCTCCCCCAACCATACCCATGGTTGGGGGGATTTCGAAAGGAATCATTCCATGTTCAGTATCACCAACGGTCGCGAGGCCATTCACTTTGAGATCGCCCGGCACATTCCAAAGGAGGAACAGCATCCCTACGACGAATACTTCCTGCGGGTCTGGGGACAGAGTAGCTTTATTTCCTTCGACAAGCAGGTGAACACCACCCTCACCGACATAAAAATCTTATACCGTGAGCTGAAACGGTGCTACCAATCCCGAGAGGATATATGTGTGATCCCCTCCCTCGGCTACGACGAGGATTTTTCCATCAGCTTCTTTTTCGACGGTCGAGGGGGCGTGCGGGTTTGTGCCGAGCTCCTGAGCGTTGATTGGTCCCGTAACCGCTGTACGGTGGAGTTTGATACTGACCGGACGTTCATCGCAGAGACCCTGCGGGATATACGAGCCACATTTGATGCTTGATCGATCCTTTGTGGCGGCACGGCTCACACCGCCAGCCCGCCGTCCACGCCGATGACCTGACCCGTCACGAACCCCGCCGCGTCCGACGCCAGAAATACCACGGCGGCGGCCACCTCCTCGGGGGTACCCATGCGCCCCAGGGGCGTCTCGTCGCAGAGTGCCTGCCTGGACTCCTCATCAATGGCGGCGTTCATCTCGGTAGCGATAAAGCCCGGCTCCACGCAGTTGACGGTAATGCCCGAGGGCCCGAACTCCTTGGCCATGGCCATGGTCAGGCCTCTGAGTCCCGCCTTGGTGGCCGAGTACGCCACCTCGCAGGACGCCCCCACCTTGCCCCACATGGAGCCGATGTTGACAATGCGCCCGTAGTGGTTCCGCACCATGCCGCTCACCACCCCGCGGGACAGGTAGAACGCCCCCGACAGGTTGGTGTCCAGCACCCTGCGCCACTCGGCGTCGGTCATGTCCTGCATCTGCCCGATCCAGGAGACCGCGGCGTTGTTGACCAAAACGTCAATAGACCCGCCCAGGGCGGCCTCGGCCTCGGCGATGGCGCGGCGCACCTCCATGGGATCGCTCACGTCCGCCTTGATGGCCACCGCGCCGAAAGCCTGCGCCACCTTGGCGGCATCCTCCTCACGGGTGCGGTAGATGAACGCCACGCGGTCTCCGTTTCTCGCAAAAGCCTCCACAATGGCGCGGCCGATGCCGCGGGAACCACCGCTGATGAGTATGTTTCTCATATTTTTACTCCTGAATCATGTTTTTTGGTATACGGTTTCGGGCGCACACATAGGTGTCCCCTACCGACTGGAGTGGATCATAGGGTAGACCTCACCCAGCGCGCACATATATATACCCCTCCCAAGGGACGGAACAAACAAGGGGTAGGGGCGCACCTGCGTGTGCGCCCGCATCAAACGATTGGCTCCCGTGTTACTTTTTCAATACCTTCCGCATATCCGAAAAGCTCCGCACGATGCGGAACCCCGCCGACTCGTAGATGTTCCGCGCGGGATTGTCCTCCCCCGTGTAGAGAGACATGAAATCCGCTCCGCCGTCCTTGTGTCGGGCGCACATCTCGCAGAACACCGGCTTGCCGATGCCCCGCCCGCGGTACTCGGTGCGGACCCCGATGCCGCAGAAGTTCCCCCGCCCGGGGGTACCCACCACCGACAGAGGTCCCGTGTAGCCCACTACCAGCCCGTCGGCGTTGCGGTCCACCGCCACCACGATGGGGAGATCCAGCCGCGCCAGCACGTGGGCCTTCCAGCCGGGATTGTTGATATTATCAAACAGCTCAGGGAGGCCTTGGTGCTTCTCGGGATCGTACAGGGTCAGCTCGATCCCCTCCGCGAGCAACCGCTCACGGGTGGCCGCGATATTCGGCTTGTCCTCGTAGTCCGCCATACGGCGGTAGTAGCAATTCTGGGTGGCGAAGTCCCGCCAGTTCCGATTCTTCAGGAAGAGATACAGCCCCGAAGACTTGTCCACGCCGGGCAGGCAGGGGTGGTAATCCCCGTTTCCATGGGGAATGTACCACGGCAGCTGTACGGGATTGTAGAACACCGCCTCCAGCTTCTCTACGATGGGATCAGTCGCCAAAGCCTCCTCCAGACGGTCGCAGAGCGCCGTGGCGATCCCGCGGCGTCGGCAGTCGGGCGCCACGCAGAGATAGGACAAGTACCCCGCCTTCCGCGCCGAGGACACATTCCCCGAGGCGATGCCGATCAGTCGGTCGCCCTCATAGGCGCCGAATGTGATACGATCATCTCCCGCGAACCAGTATTCAATAGTCCCCCGCGACACGGACATCAGCCCCAAGGCGGGCGGATAACCGTCGGCGGGTCTCTCCTCGCAAGTCGGCACCACGCTGTAGGTGTGGTAAAAGTCAAAGGCTGCCTCCATATTCGTCAGTACCCGAATATCAAACACGGTATGCTCCTCCCTCGGTTGGATTCTACCGCTATTATATCACAAACCATCCGCAATTTCAACCCGTTTTCCACCGCATTTCCCGAGTTTTTCATCCATTCATTCATCAAGCCGCGAGGTGTCATCATGAATCAACGCCCTCCCAAGTACAGCCGCGCCAAAAAGGCCTTCCGTACCGTCAAAAGCAAGCACCGTTTGTTCCTGTTCTACGACATTCCCTCCTTCCCTCCTGCCCGTGAGGAGGTGGAACGGTACGTAGACAAGTGTGCCCAGAACGGCATCGGCTGTATCATTCCACGTCTGCCTCGGGATCTGAACCCGTCGGCGGAGCTTTTGTCCCAGATAGCGGAATTCTACGAGCTGCTGACCTCCATCGCCATCAAGAAAAACACAAAAATCGGTCTGCATCTGGAGCCCGTGGTAGAGCAGTCCTTCTACCTCTCCCCCGCCGCTGAATTCGTGTCGCACACCCGTACCCGTACCCTCATCCGTCGCCAATACTTCTGCGACCCTAAGGAAAAGCTGTACCTCCAGCTTCGCAAAGGCACCTCTATGTCGGTCATGGCCTATGACGACGAGCATACGGATATGATCGACCTCCGCCCCTATATCCGGGACGGCTACATCTCCTATACCGTCCCCGACGGCAACTGGACCGTGGAGGAGTACATCTGCACAAGCGAGCCCCAATACGGCGAGCCACCCATCCACACCTGCAACATTCTCTCCTATGACAGCAGCATGGATTTTCTCAAGGCTCTCTTCGCCCATCTGGGCGAAGGAGTCAACAAAGCCATGGGCTCCACCGTCACCCATCTGTTCGTGTCGGATATCTGCTTCCACGCCCCCAACCGCCGCAACTGGGACGAGGGCTTCAACGAGGTCTTTGAAAAGCGCTTCGGCTTTGATCCGGCACCCTACTATCCCGCTCTGTATCACTTCGTTGGCGAACGTGATCCCCATATCAAATCCCTGTTCATGGCCTGCCGCGCCGAGATGCTCCGCTCGGGTCTTCTGGCGGCTCTCAAGGCCTTCTCCGACAGGAGCGGCCTCCACCTCATCACCGCCATGGCCGAGCCCAAGCTCCCCGCTTGCTCCTGGCTGAACGGAGACGCTTTGGGAAACAGTGTCTACTCCCCCTGCGCGGTACAGGAAAAGGCCTACCTCTACGGCATGAATTCCACCCATCTGGCCGCCTCCGCCGCCGATAACTTCGGCAGCAAGTACGTCACCTGCGAGCTGTTCCGGGATTACTCCAAGCTCACCACCGACATCACCTACAAGGACGCTATGAATGCCTTCGGTCACGGCGCCAACCTCCTCATCGCCCATTGGAACAGTCGGGTCATCGGAGGAACTACCCGCCGCCGTGCCCTGGACCGCTTCCGCATGGACGTGTTGGGACAGGAGGGCAAATCCACCTTCTCTGCCTTTGTTGCCCGTGTCCAGACCCTCCTCCGAGGTGGCAGCCGCGTCAACGACATCGCCATGCTCTATCCCATATACGCCCTCCACGACAAGGTCTACCTCTATGAGGCCAAGCACGAAAACGGCTTTGAGTACCCCAACACCCCCTTCTCCTGCAACTACATGACGGTGCTGAATACCATCTCCACCTACGCGGGCGAGGATATCACCCTGCTGCATCCCGAGACAGTAAACTCCCTCTGCTCTACAGAAGACGGTATTCTCTACTTGAAGAATCCCTTCCAGACCCAAAAATTCCGCATTCTCATTCTTCCCGGCGCGGATATGATCAGCCTGGATAATTTCCGTCTGATCAAAAAATACTTTGACGAGGGGGGTAAAATCGTAGCCACGGGCACCCTGCCCAAAATGGCCTTTGAGTACCGTGTGGAGGACGAGCAGACCGACCCCAACGACTTCATGAGCATGTTCGAGTACGGTACCACCGCCGACCGCGAGGTACGGAGCATCGCCCGTCACATCTTTGGAGAGGATGCCACCAATCCCTCAATCATCAAGGAAACCTTCTACAACGCCAACGACAGGGGCGGCGAGGCCTACTACATTCCCTCTCACCGTACAGCCGCCGACGGCACCGAGCTGACCGATTGCGCGGTGCTGAACAATGTTCTCCAGTCCTTCCACGTGCCTCTGGACATGTACATGCCCGAAATGCCGCGCTTTGAATGCATCGGCGCCTTCAACAACCCCTATACCGAGTTTCTGCGTCTGGGACTGGACGAGTTCATCCCCGGCGGCGGCATGATCTCTCACATCCATAAGCAACGAGGGGATCTGGGCATCTTCTTCTTTGCCAACACCACAGACCGCGACTACGGCGACACCGTCTACATTCGGGGTATCCACTCCTTTGAACGGTGGGATCCTCACACCGGTAAGACCTCGAGGCTGGGCAGCTTCTACGTCCGTTACCGTGGTGAGATCTACACCCGTACCCGCCTCTACGTCCCCGCCGAGCGGGCTGTGTTCCTCGTTTCCCGTCCGGACAAGAAGATCACGCAGCGTGTCACCGCCCACGCCGCCTCCCTACGAGATGTCACAGCCGAAATCAATATGATGGAAAGCTCCCGACGCTGATCTCCCGCAAAAATCGGCCTGCCGCGGCAGGTCGATTTCTGTTTTATGGTAAAGAACCTCTTGCCGTCAAAAAAAGCCCCCTCACCGATTGGGAGGGGGCTGATTATTTTAGGAATTACTCTGCGTCTGCGTCCTTCTTGGACTTCTTGTCGTCCTCAGTGGCAACAGGCTTGACGTAGTCGACCATCTTGATGACGGCAATCTCAGCGCCATCACCGCGGCGGGGACCCATCTTGAAGATCTGGGTGTAACCGCCGTTACGGTCAGCATAGAGAGCGGCGTACTCGGTGAACACCTTGGTCACCACGCTCTCCTTAGTGATGTAAGCAAGAGCAGCGCGGCGGCTGGCCAGCGTGTTCTTCTTACCGAGGGTAATCATCTTGTCTGCGATGGAACGGAGCTCCTTGGCTCTGGTGACGGTGGTCACGACCTGGCCGTTCTCAAGCAGCAGGGTAACCATACCGCGGAGCATTGCTTTTCTCTGGTCGGTAGGTCTACCGAGTTTTCTGGTACCGGGCATTTTATTTGCCTCCTTCTGCTGTAAACTTAATATCGGTTAACGGTAACGGTCTGCGACTCTCTTATTCCTCTTCCTTCTTCAGGTCAAGGCCCAGGGAGTGCAGCTTCTGAATGACTTCTTCCAGCGACTTCTTACCGAGGTTACGAACCTTAATCATGTCCTCCTCGGTCCGGTTGGTCAGGTCCTCGACTGTATCAATGCCTGCGCGCTTCAAGCAGTTGAAGCTACGGACAGACATGTCAAGCTCCTCAATGGTCATCTCAAGAACTTTTTCTTTCTTGGTCTCTTCTCTCTCGATCATGATCTCGGCCTTCTTCGCTTCATCAGACAAATCCACGAACAAGTTGAGATGCTCGTTGAGAATCTTGGCTCCGAGAGAAATCGCTTCCTTGGCGGAAATGGTGCCGTTGGTCACCACGTCCAGGGTCAGCTTATCGTAGTCGGTGTTGCTGCCGACGCGGGTGTTCTCCACGTTGTAGCTCACCTTATAAACGGGGGTGTAGATGGAGTCGGTGTAAATGGTACCGATGGGAGCGGACACGGTCATGCCCAGCTGCTCGTTGTGCAGCTGCTTGTTGCGCTCCTGAGATACGTATCCACGTCCATTGTCAAAGACCAGCTCCATGTAGAAACGCTCACTTCCGGAAAGGGTCGCGATGTGGTGATCGGGATTCAGGATCTCAATGTCGGAATCCTGCTTGATGTCACCTGCGGTGATATCATGATCGCCGGTCACGTCGATGACCACGGTCTTGGGGCCGTTGCCATGAAGCTTCGCGGTGATGCCCTTGACGTTGAGCACGATCTCGGTCACGTCCTCCACGACACCGGGCACGGTAGAGAACTCGTGCAGGATGCCGTCGATCTTGATGCTGGTCACAGCCACGCCGGGCAGAGAGGACAGCAGGACACGACGGAGGGAGTTACCGAGGGTAATACCGTAGCCCCGTTCCAGAGGCTCTACGATAAAGGTACCGGAGGTACCGTCAGCGCTGAGGTTTTCAGTCGTAATATTAGGCTTCTCGATCTCAATCATTCCAAATAAAACCTCCTTCTGTATTTGGGAAACAGTTTCCGAAACCTTCGCCGTACGTTTCGGCGTAGGTGAACCCGAAGGTGTCGGTCAGCAGGCGGGCGCGGGTTGCCATCCGCCAACTGATAAGAACCGTAAAATTACTTGGAATAAAGCTCGACGATCAGCTGCTCGTTGAACTCGAAATCGATGTCCTCGCGAGCGGGCATAGCAACCACCTTAGCGGTGTAGTTCTTCTTGTCGGACTCGATCCACTTGGGAGTGCGGACACCACCCTCGGACTCGGCCAGACCCTTGAACTTAACGGAATCACGGCTGGACTCCTTGACTGCGATCACGTCGCCGGCCTTCACAACGAAGGAAGGAACGTTGACCTTCTTGCCGTTGACAGTGAAGTGACCGTGCAGGACCAGCTGACGAGCGTCACGACGGCACTCAGCCATACCCATGCGGTACACAACGTTGTCCAGTCTTCTCTCAAGCAGGATGAGCAGGTTCTCACCGGTCATACCCTCCTTGCGGGCAGCCTCCTCGTAGAGGTTTCTGAACTGCTTCTCGAGAACACCGTAGTATCTCTTGGTGGTCTGCTTCTCTCTGAGCTGCATACCGTACTCTCTCATCTTCTTCGCATCGGCGCCATGCTGGCCGGGTGCGGAGGTGCGGCGCTCCAGAGCGCACTTGCCGCTGACGCAGCGCTCGCCCTTGAGGTACAGCTTCTTACCTTCTCTGCGGCAAAGCTTGCACGCAGGACCTGTATATCTTGCCATGTTCTTAACTCCTCCTATGAATTAGACACGTCTGCGCTTGGGGGGTCTGCAGCCGTTGTGGGGCAGGGGGGTCACATCGCGGATCAGAGTGATCTGCAGACCCACAGTCTCCAGTGCACGGATAGCGGACTCACGGCCAGCGCCGGGACCCTTCACGTAAACCTCAACAGACTTCAGACCGTGATCGACTGCGATCTTGGCAGCGGTCTCGGAAGCAGACTGTGCGGCGAAGGGGGTGGACTTACGGGAGCCCTTGAAGCCGAGCTCACCGGCGGAAGCCCAGGAGATGGCGTTGCCATTCACGTCGGTGATGGTAACGATGGTGTTATTGAAGGTGGACTGAATGTGCACAGTACCCTTTTCAATATTTTTTCTTTCGCGGCGCTTCTTAATGCCCTTGGACTTATCGTTCTTTGCCATTGGTTATGCCACTCCTTTACTTCTTCTTGTTCGCAATGGTCTTTGCGGGACCCTTACGGGTTCTGGCATTGGTCTTGGTGCGCTGACCTCTTACGGGCAGGCCCTTTCTGTGACGAATGCCGCGGTAGCAGTTGATCTCAACCATGTTCTTGATGTTCAGAGACACCTCACGGCGAAGATCACCCTCCACAGTGTAGGACTTTTCGATCTCATCACGGAGCTTAGCAATCTCGTCCTCGGTCAGATCCTTGGCGCGGGTATCGGGATTGATACCGGTAGCGGCCAGGATGTCGTTGGCGCTCTTGCGGCCGATGCCGTAGATGTAGGTCAGAGCGATCTCTACGCGCTTGTTGTTGGGAATATCAACACCAGCTATACGAGCCATACTTGTTCACCTCTCTGTGTGATTTTCTTTCATCCCGCAGGATGCGCCCGCTCTTGGCGGGTCTTACTTGGTGTGTTGTGTGTTGTTGGTTTGGAAAAAGGCAATTAACCCTGTCTCTGCTTGTGCTTGGGGTTCTCGCAGATGACCATGATCTTACCTTTTCTCTTGATGATCTTGCACTTCTCGCAGATCTTCTTAACGGACGGCTTCACTTTCATTTGTGATTACCATGCCTTTCTCAAATTTCGGGTATTACTTGGATCTCCAGGTGATGCGGCCCTTGTCCAGATCATAGACCGAGACTTCGATGGTCACGCGATCGCCGGGGAGAATGCGGATATAGTTCATGCGCAGCTTGCCCGAGATATGGGCGGTCACCACGTGACCGTTGGGCAGGCGCACCTTGAAGGTAGCGTTGGGAAGAGCTTCCACAACCTCACCCTCAAACTCAATGACATCATCCTTCGCCATGAAGAATTTCCTCTCTTGTGTCTGATATTTGTGATGGGATTGGGTCTGACACTCATCAGAAATCCTTCTCGATGAGCGTCAGGTTAATGATTCCGTCCCCGGTCAGCGCTACGGTGTTCTCGTAGTGAGCTGACAGGGAGCCGTCAGCGGTTTTGACCGTCCATCCGTCGCTAAGCTCCCGAACTGTCTCGGTACCGATGTTGACCATAGGCTCGATGGCCAGAACCAAACCGGCGCAAAGACGGGTGCCGCGGCCCGGTGTCCCGTAGTTGGGAACGTCCGGGGATTCGTGGAGATCACGGCCGATGCCGTGGCCAATATACCGCTTAACGGTTGAAAAACCGTTTGCTGTGACCAGACCGTCAATGGCGGCGCCAATGTCGCCCAGGCGTCCTCCCACCTTCATCTGCTCGATGCCGGCGTAGAAGGAGGCCCGTGTGACCTCGATGAGCTTGAGTGCCTCATCGCTGACCCGTCCCACCGGAACGGTGCGGGCGCTGTCACCGTGGAAGCCCTTATAGAAGGCACCCACGTCGATCTTCACGACGTCGCCCTCCTGCAGGAACCGCTTTTTGGAAGGGATCCCGTGGATGACCTCGTCGTTAATGGAGATACACGCGCTGCCGGGGAAGCCGCCGTAGCCCAGGAAGGAGGGCTTTGCCCCTTCCTTCTCAATGTGCTCCCGCACGAGGCGGTCGAGCTCATAGGTGCTGATGCCGGGGCGGACGTGGTCACGGGCGACGAGCAAAGCCTCGCCCGTGATTCGTCCTGCTTCCCTCATGATCTTGATCTGATCAGGGTTTTTGAGTTGGATCATGAGATGAAAACCTCGATGCGCAGATCAGTCAGCGCACTTCACGGCGGCCAGAGCCTCCAGAACGGCGGCGGAGGTATCCTCCACCTCCTCGCGGCCTTCAACGGTCACCAGAATACCCTTGGCGCCGTAGTAGTCCTTGAGGGGCTCGGTCTGTGCGTGGAAGGTGTCCAGTCTCTTGCGGACCGTAGCCTCAGCGTCGTCGTCGCGGATATAGAGCTCAGCGCCGCACTTATCGCAGATGCCCTCGGTCTTGGGGGGGAGGTAAGCCACATGGTAGGAGGCACCGCAATGGCAGACGCGACGTCCGCTCATGCGCTCGACGATCTTCTCGTCAGCGACCTCCAGACTCAGGACTACGTCCATCTGAATCCCCATGGCGTCGAGAGCCTCGGCCTGGGGGATGGAACGGGGAAAACCGTCCAGAATGAAGCCGTTCTTGCAGGAGTCGCCCGAGAGCTTCTCCTTGATGAGGCCGATGACGACCTCGTCGGGAACCAGCTTGCCGGCATCCATGTAGCTCTTGGCCTCAAGACCGAGCTGAGTGCCTTCCTTGATAGCGGCGCGGAGAGCGTCGCCCGTAGAAATGGCGGGAATGCCGTACTTCGCGCAGATGTTGGCTGCCTGAGTACCCTTACCGGCGCCGGGAGCGCCCAAAAGAATGAGTTTCATGTTGTTATCTCCTCCGTATCAGATTGAAGGGGGTGTCATAGGGGTTAACAGTTTACGATTCATACGGTCCGTGCTGTATGGCCGCAATCAATCAAGGAAGCCCTTGTAGTTGCGCAGGGTCATCTGAGCCTCCAGCTCACGGAAGGTCTCCAGAGCGACGCCTACCACGATCAGCAGAGAGGTACCGCTGAAGGCCAGGTCGGCGATGCCGACACCGTCGATGGCAAACCAGACGGCATTGACGATCATGGGGATACCGGACAGGCCGCAGAGGAAGATGGCGCCCAGCAGAGTGATTCTGTTGAGGATCTTCTTGATGTAGTCAACAGTAGGCTTACCGGGACGGATGCCGGGGACTGCGCCACCGTTGCTACGCAGGTTATTGGCCACTTCCACAGGATTGAAGGAAATCATGATGTAGAAGTAAGCGAACGCAATGATCAGGATGAGCTGCATTGCGATGTAGGGGAAGCTGTTGTGACCGAGGTAGTTGTTCACCACGTCTCTGAAGCCACCCCAGAAGCCGGTCTTGCTGGCAGGAATGAAGCCGGCAATGGTGGGCAGGATGGACACGATGGAGCTGGCGAAGATGACGGGCATAACGCCGGCCATATCCAGCTTGATGGGCAGGGTGGTGGACTGACCGCCGTACATCTTACGACCGACCACACGCTTAGCGTACTGGACGGGGATGCGGCGCTCGGAGTTGGAGAACCAGACAACGGCAACCACGGCGGCGATCAGGATGGCCGCGAAGAGGGCCAGAAGCAGAGCGCCGATGGGCCACTGGACAAGTCTCCAGTTCTCGACCTCGTTCTCCACGAGGATGTGCCAACGGGTGAAGCAACGATCCCACACGTTGCCAAACATAGAGGGCAGACGGGCAATGATGTTGGCGAAGAGGATGATGGAGATACCGTTACCGATACCGTGCTCATTGATCTTCTCAGCCAGCCACATGATGACGGATGCGCCGGCACAGTAGGCCAGGACCAGCACCACGTAAGCGAACCACCTGTCAAAAGTAGTCCAGTCCTTGTTGGAGGTGAAGGTAAGCATACCCTGTGCGTTCATGAACATGGTGTAACCGATAGCGGTAACCAGGGCCAGACCCACAGTCAGGATACGAGTGATAGCGGAAATCTTCTTCTTGCCGGCCTCGCCCTCCTTAGCCCATGCCTCGAGCTTAGGAATCGCGATGGTCAGAAGCTGCATCACGATGGAAGCCGTGATGTAGGGAGACACGGACAGAGCAAACAGGGTTGCCTGTGCCAGTGCGCCGCCGGAGAGCATGTTGAGCCAGCTCAGACCGCCGCCGGTTGCTTTGAAGTAGGTCTCAAGAATCGAGGGATCTACCCAAGGCATGGGCAGGTTGGAGCCCAGGCGGTACAGCACGATAATCATCAGGGTGAAGAGGAGCTTGCTTTTCAGCTCGGGAATTTTCCACGCGTTCTTTAACGTCTGAAGCATATTATACCTCCTCTGCCTGTCCACCTACTGCAGTAATCTTCTCCTTAGCTGCTGCCGAGAAAACGGTAGCCTGAACAGTCAGTTTCTTGGTGAGCTCGCCGTCACCCAGGACCTTCAGACCATCGTAGGGCTTACGAATGATCTTCTTAGCGAGCAGAGTCTCCAGATTGACAGTCTCGCCGTCCTGGAACTTGTGCTCCAGAGCGCCCACGTTGATGGTGGCGTAGACGGTGGCGAACTTGTTATGGAAGCCTCTCTTGGGGAGCTTGCGGTACAGAGGGAGCTGACCGCCCTCGAAGCCGGGACGGACACCGCCGCCGGAGCGGGCGTTCTGACCCTTGTGACCCTTACCGGCGGTCTTACCGTTACCGGAGCCGGGGCCGCGGCCAACGCGGAAGGACTCTCTGGTGGAGCCCTCAGCGGGTCTCAGTTCGTTGAGTTTCATATTCGTTCTCCTCCTTATCAGTCGTTAACGGTCTCGACCGCAACCAGGTGAGCGAGAACCTTGATCTTGCCGGCGAGGACGGCGTCGTCAGCGTGGACGATGCTGTCGCCGATCTTGCGCAGACCCAGGGACTGAGCCGTAGCCTTCTGGTTGGGCTTAGCGGCGATCAGACTCTTCTTCAGTGTTACCTTTTTCATTGTCATACGCCTCCTTAACCCTTAACCTGCTCCACAGGGATGTCGCGAATCTTAGCGACCTCCTCAGCGGTGCGGAGCTCGGAAAGACCTGCGATGGTAGCCTTCACCACGTTGGTGGGGTTATCGGAGCGCAGGCACTTCGCGCGAATGTTGGAGATACCGGCGCACTCCAGCACGGCACGAACCTTGCCACCGGCGATGATACCGGTACCAAGGGCAGCGGGCTTGAGCATAACGCGGCCGGCGCCAAACTCACCGGTGACCTCGTGGGGGATGGTGGTACCCTTCAGAGAGACGGTGATCATATTCTTCTTGGCATCCTCGATGCCCTTGCGGATTGCCTCGGGAACCTCGGCAGCCTTACCAAGACCAACGCCGACGTGACCGTTCTGATCGCCCACAACCATGAGAGCTGCGAAGCGAGCCACACGACCACCCTTAACGGTCTTGGAAACACGGTTCAGAGCGACGAGCGTTTCCTTGAGCTCGACCTCTGCCGGATTAAACTTGTTAGCCATAGTTTTGTTTCCTCCTAAATGTTACTCAAACGGCCGGCCGGGCCGTATGAGCGTGTACAAACCGAACCGATCCGACCTCATGTCGGATGGGCTTCCATGGGGATCCGCGGCGCTGTAGCCGCGTGATCCTGCAGGACAATCAGAACTTCAGGCCGCCCTCGCGAGCACCCTCAGCCAATTCCGATACACGTCCGTGATAAAGGTAGCCGCCGCGGTCGAACACGACCTCGGTGATTCCCTGTGCGAGAGCCTTCTCGGCAATCATCTTGCCGACCTCTCTTGCGGCAGCCTTGTTGCCGCCGTTACCCTCAAAGCCTGCGCCGTAAGTAGAAGCGGCAACGAGAGTCACACCCTTCACATCGTCGATGATCTGAGCGCTGATATTAGCATTGGAACGGTACACAGCCAGGCGGGGACGATCAGCAGTACCGGAGATCTTGCTGCGGATGCGGATGTGTCTCTTCAGTCTGGCCTGGTTTTTATCCTTCTTGCTTACCATTTCATTCCACTCCTTTCAATTACTTACCGGTCTTACCGGCCTTGCGGCGAACGTTCTCATCGATGTAGCGAACGCCCTTGCCGTGGTAGGGCTCGGGGGGTCTCTTGCTGCGGATGACCGCTGCAACCTGACCAACTTCCTGCTTGTCAATACCCTTAACCACGATGATCATGCTGGAGCTGACCTTCTCGGTGGTCATCTTGTCGATACCGGCCTTCTTGATCTCGTCCTCGGAGGGAACCTCAAGCTTGATGGAGTCGGTATCCTGCATGATGAACTTCTCCTGGGGCAGGCCGGTCCCGGGCATCAGAGAGTGGCCGAGGAACAGCTGGAGAGTCTTACCGGTCTTGACGGCCTTGTAGCCGACGCCGATGATCATGAGAACCTTCTGATAGCCCTGGGAAACACCGGTGACCATATCCTGGAGAAGAGCACGGGAAAGTCCGTGGATGCTACGATCCTCCTTCTCGTCGGTGGGACGGGTGACGTGAACCTCGTTGCCCTCGATGGAGAAATTCATTCTCTCATTGAAGGTTCTCTCAAGAGTACCGAGGGGGCCCTTCACGGTGATGTGGTTGCCTTCACCAATCTGAACAGTTACGCCTGCGGGGATTACCACGGGCATTCTACCAATTCTAGACATATTCTTGTACCTCCTGTCCAATTACCAGACAAAGGCCAGGACTTCGCCGCCCACGTTGAGGGAGCGAGCCTTCTTGTCGGTCATAACGCCCTTAGAGGTGGAGACGATCGCGATACCGAGACCGTTCATAACCTTGGGCATATCCTCACAGCTTGCGTAGATACGCAGGCCGGGCTTGGAAACGCGCTTGATCCCACGGATGACCTTCTGCTTACCGGGCAGATACTTGAGGGTCACGCGGATGGTGCCCTGCTTGCCGTCGTCTACGACGGTGTAGCCCTTGATGTAGCCTTCCTCGGTGAGGATCTCAGCGATGGCCTTCTTCATATTGGATGCGGGAATGTCAACAGTAGCATGCTTTGCGGTATTCGCATTGCGGATTCTGGTGAGCATATCAGCAATAACATCAGACATTTGCATTTCTATTTCCTCCTAATGCAAGTTATAAGTTATCTTGCTGCCAGTATCCTGGCGGCGTATCGGGGGTTAAGAGCAGACCGGGCGCGAACCGTCACTTTCGTGGGGCCGACCGACACTGTCTCGCCGGGGTAGGTCTCGCCATCTCCGCGAGCTTGCCATATCCGGCCCGTCTTCCTACCGATAGGTGGGGGTCCCGTCCGAGGCGTTGCGCCTTCGGACAGGGGGGGGTTGGTAATCGGGTTACCGAATTACCAAGAGGACTTCTTCACGCCGGGGATCTCACCCTTGTAGGCGAGCTCGCGGAAGCAGATACGGCAGATGCCGTACTTGCGGAGGTAAGCGTGAGGACGGCCGCAGATCTTGCAGCGGTTGTAAGCGCGAGTAGAGAACTTAGGCTCTCTCTGCTGCTTGTTGATCATAGACTTCTTTGCCATTATCCGTTACCTCCTATTAGTCCTTTGCGTAGGGTGCGCCCATCAGACGGAGCAGCTCGCGAGCTTCCTCGTCGGTGTTGGCGGTGGTGACGAAGCAGATGTCCATACCGCGGATCTTTTCGACCTTGTCGTACTCGATCTCGGGGAAGATCAGCTGCTCCTTCAGACCCAGGGTGTAGTTGCCGCGGCCGTCGAAAGCGTTGGGGTTGATACCCTTGAAGTCGCGGACGCGGGGGAGGGAGAAGTTGAAGAGACGGTCAACGAACTCGTACATCTTCTCGCCACGGAGGGTGACCTTGACGCCGATCTTCATGCCCTCACGGACCTTGAAGTTTGCCACGGACTTACGAGCGTAAGTGGGGACAGCCTTCTGACCGGTGATAGCGGTGATGTCAGCGATGACAGCGTCGATGGCCTTGGAGTTCTCCTTGGCGTCGCCCACGCCGACGTTGATAACGAT
>JAFQOC010000265.1 GCA_017420845.1 Clostridia bacterium | reverse complement strand
TTCTGCCTGGTCTCGGAGCGGGGGACCATGTTGTAGACGTCCGCGCCGTTGAGGGGGAGCCACTCGGTGTTGCAGTAGCGGATGGAGGTGCCGTGGGCCGCGTTGAACTTGTGGAGGATATCCAGCTTGCGGATGAGATCCTCCTCCTCAAAGCCGCGGTCGGCCAGGAAGTCGATATCCATGCCCGCGATCTCCACCATGCGGGCAAGGTTCTCGATGGAGGAGCAGTAGGAGATCATACCGATCTTGATGGTGGGATCCACCGCCTTCATGGTGCGGGAATACAGCACGCAGGCCTCGGCGTACTCCTCGTCGGTGAACCAGCGGTGCATCTCGTTGTCCATCTCCCAGTACTGGATATTGTAGGGCTTGACCCGACCGTTTTGGATGCGGGCGCGGCCTCCCTCGGTGGTCTCGTCGCCGTTGCAGTACTCCACCCAGGCGGCGGCCTCGCGGGCTCCCTGCTCCTTGTCCATGAAGTGGGGGAGATCACGGCCGTGGGGGGCGGCGTAGAGGGTCTTGTCGTTGGGATCACCCTGCAGGGACTCGGGGGGAACGTAGTCGAAGAAGCGCTTGAAGGGGTGGAACATATTGACACAGATCATGGACTCGGCCCCCACCGCCTCGGCGTAGGTGGCCAGCTCGTCTGTGCCGATGTCGTTGTACTGGTAGCCGCCCCAGAAGTAGGAGTACATGGGCGGGCGGTAGTCCCCCACGCCGTCCCGCCAGTTGTAGAAGGAGGCAAAGCACCCGCCCGGCCAGCGGATGACCTTGGGGGAGACGTACTTGCCCGCCTCCACCGCGCTCTTCTTGAAGCCGCGAATGGCATCCGAGGGGATCAAGGTGAAATCGTCGCAGATGACGGCGGTATGGGGAGGCAGGAGGAGGGCGAAGGTGTAGCGCCCTTCCGCGGGGACCTCAAATTTCGCGGTCACCTCGGTATAGGTGTCCCCCACCTCGCAGAGGGCGCAGGTCACTACGGGATCCTCGGTGGTGCCTTCCTGATAGATAGCCACCGTCAGCCACGCGCTGCCCGTGACCCGCTTGATCTTGCCCCCAAAGGTATAGGTAACAGCGGGGAAGCAATACTTACCGTCTTGGGCGAGACCGCCGAGGGCGTCGCTGTGGTTCTCCACCTTCATGGCGTGGTCACCGTGGCAGGCGTCGTCGCAGTAGCCGATGGAGACGTCGGCGGTGGGGGATTTTTCGATGACGAAGGTGGCGTCGTCGGTGATGGGCTGATAGCCCGCGGTGCCGGGAAAGGCGAACCAGGCGTTATGCTCGTAGCTCGAGTGGCACCAGTCGAAGACCCGCCAGTCGGTCTCACAGCGGGAGGAGTGATCGTTCTCGTCCTCCAGAAGGTCGTACCAGAGTTTGTTGATCATGCGGTAGGGGTAGAAGGGCTCGAAGCTGCGGTTGAAGAACATTTCGGCGGCCATGCCCTCCACCTGGAGGCCGTAGCCCAGCTCGATGAAGTTGGAGGCCAGCTTTTCGCTGATGGGGGTGGAGTGGAAGGCGCGGGTGGCTTTGAGTTTCATGGTGTGGCTCCTTTCGGGAGGGGTGATTTGGGTTTATCGGGGCGATAAACCCAATAATGAATGATGAATAATGAATAATGAATAATGAATAATTGAGGACGGAAACCTTCGGTTTCCCGCATTTTATATCAAATCAATGGAGAGATCCGTAGGATCTCAACCGAAATTATTCATGATTCATTAGCCGCTTGCGGCGACTTCATTATTCATTTGCAGTTTGTCGGGTCTCAGTCTGACAAACTGCGATGTAACTATTCAGCTAATATGAAAAATTGCAGTTTATATGTCTGTTGTCTGACGGAAGAAGCGGTGACACGATCCACCCTCATCCGTCGCCGCCGCAGGAGCTGGCGAC
>JAFQOC010000264.1 GCA_017420845.1 Clostridia bacterium | reverse complement strand
GCGAACTTGACCGAAGCCATGGTGATGTCGTGGGCGGTCAGGGTCTCGCAAACGCCGTAATAGGCGGCAAACTTGGTAAAGCCCAGACCTTCAATATTAACGTCTACAAATGAAGTATAGTCACCCGAGCTGGCATGGAAACCCACACCTTTGGCAAAAAACTTTCCGTCATTGGAGAAAATGATCTCGTTGGCAGTGTTGCAGTCACGGCCTACCACATTGCCGGGGTAGGTATTGTTGTCCATCCAGTACAGATCACTGACATAAGCGTAGTCGCCGCTCACCAGCTCTGAAGGCTGTGGCAGATTTGTCTTGTCGGGATTCACGGTGGTCTCTCCTTCCTCCCCTGCGGCGGGGGGCTTGGGTTGTTCAACGGTCAGACGGGCATCGCCCCATACGCCCGCATCGCAGGCATGGCCGTTCTCGTTCTTCTGTACCAGTTTGAGGGTACTCACGCCCTCTACCGCACAGGATAAGAAGTAGGGCTCGTTGTTCCACTCCACCATAGGTGAAGAAGCCAGCAGTTTTCCGTCGCCGTAGACGTGGAAGGAGATGCTTCCCCATTCTACGAAATAGTTTGCTTCCTGAAGAACGCCAACAAAGGCGGAGAAGTATTTCATCCCCAAAGAGGAGATGTCGAACTCCACGTAGGCATCACGGTCGGGCTGGCAATGGAAACCGATGCCCTTGTCGTATTTTTGGGTACCAATGGTGATGGGTTCTCCCGAATGGGCGGTATTCCACCCGAAATCGTCCAGGCTGTCGCGGGCAATGAACAGATCCTGTCGGTCGCCCAGGTAGACGGTATCCTCTGCGGCAGATGCGGGCAGGATAGCAAAGATGGCCGGGCTCATAGCCAGCAGGACGGCAAGGGTACAGCTCAGGGCGCGTAGAACGGTGTTTTTCATGGCTTTTCCTCCTTTATTATCAGTCTGTATGACAATAAGTCACGCTTGAAAAGATGAGCCGACATTTACTTTTTTCTTATATTTCAACGGCGTTTCTCCGAATTTCTTTTTGAAAAGGACGATAAAATGGGAGCAATCTGAAAATCCGGAGCGCATACAAGCGTCCGTTACCGAATGTCCGTTTGAAAGCAAAACAGCCGCGTTGGACAGTCTGACTGATTCGAGATATTCTCGCGGAGACGTATGAAGGTGCTTTCGAAACCAACGTGTCAGGGTAGCGGAGCTTACAAAGTGGGACGTCAGAATGTCGCTCACGCTGCGGATCCCGGCAAAATTCCCGTGAATGTCATCCAATATTTTTTGAAGCGGTTCGGGAATATCAGACTGCGCGGCGGCATCAGGTGACGTCTCCTTTTCGAACAACGTTAAAATTCGGAGCAAATAAGACGCTTTTTTCAGCTCAGAGCCTTCATTTTCGCATATATCCAACAGCGAGAAGGTAAGAGACAGCAATTCCTTTTTTGTTTTCTCGTCAAAGGAGAACAAAGGACAAAAGTCCTCTTTGCGCAAAAAAGAAAACATGGGGGAGGCAAAGTCCGCATCGATCCAGATGCATATATGCTCCTGCACGGCTGCTTTGTGAAAAATTCCCATATGTATATCACCGGGGCGTGATATGACCACATCTCCCTCGGGAACGGGATATAGGTTGTTATTGACAAGGAAGGATATGTCACTTGAAACGTTGAGAAAAATCTCAAGATAATTATGAAAATGCAAAGGGTCGGCGTCGGGATCGCCTGCCTTGCTGTATTTGTTATTGTAAACGATAGAAAAACGCATACTTGAGAAGGCACTGATTGCTTCATTCAACTGCGGCAAATTTCTTGGCTCGTACATGCTTCCTCCCGATGAGCGAATTTTTATATAAAACGAATGAAAAATCATATAAATATAATAATTCAAATGCTATAATATCACATGATGAGTCTTTTGTCAAGTCCAAATTATATGCGAAGGAGAAAAACATGAAAAATAATTATGAAAATTCTCAAGCAACCGCGCAGTACCGCGCGTTGTCTGCCGATCTGTCGAATATGCCGTTTTCGTTTGTTTACGATGGTAGGAAATATCAAGGCTTTTCGCCCGAGCATTTTACGCTTATAAGCAAGGATACCATACGATCGGATGGGAAAGAAACGCAAACTTTTAGTTTTTTGTTTTTACATACCCTTGAGGTTACGTTGATCCTTACGCACTATTTCTCCCATGGCATCACCGAGTGGACGGTATGGCTTGAAAACACTTCGGACAAGAGCAGCGGCGTGATCCAAGAGTTGAAAGCGGAGTTATCTTTTGAAGGCAAAAATCCTGTTTTGAAGGGTATTTGGGGAGATCACATCAACCAATATCGCCCGTATAGCATCGATCTGCGTAAGGATTCGGCAGCGTTTTCGTCGGACTCTGGACGGGCGACGCACGTCAATTTTCCTTACTTCAATTTGGAATACGGTGACGGAGGCGCGATGCTCGCCATTGGTTGGGCGGGAACGTGGAAGGCCTCCTTTTCATCGATTGGTGACATGACGACCTATACCGCCTCCTCGGTCAACGGGTTGAAAACATATTTGAAGCCCGGCGAAAAAATACGGACCGCACTGTTTGTACTCGCTCCTTATACGGTGCGAGACGAGCATTACGCCGCAAATTTCTGGCGTGATTGGTTTATCCGATATAATATGCCGAAGGCGGATGCGAGCGGCCGTTATCTTGAGCCTTTCTCCACCTGCTGTCTTTCCAATGATACGGGACTGCCAAATTCG
>JAFQOC010000263.1 GCA_017420845.1 Clostridia bacterium | reverse complement strand
GGTAGGGGCCGGCGCCCACGACGGCCCGTCACCAATCGACCAAAATATGTTGTCGGATCTATGTTTTTTTCGGGGCGTCGAAGGCGCCGCCCCCTACCGATGGTTTTTTAAAACACACCGATAAACCCAAATTTGAATTTCCGTTGCGAATCTTGCGTGTTGTATTCCTGAAAGGAGATCCTCCATGCCCCTCTTTGAACTCCACGCCCACACCTCCGAGTGTGACATCGCCGCCCACGCCACCGCCGCCGAGCTGGTGCGCCTCTACCACGCCGCGGGATATAGCGGCATGGTCATCACCGACCACTACTTCGCGCAGTTCTACAAGTGGTTTGCCGACGAGTTGGTCGGAAGATCCCACCGCGAGATCATGGCCCGCCGCCTGAAGGGCTACTACGAGGCCCGCAATGAAGGAGAGAAGCTGGGCTTCACCGTCCTTCCCGGCGCCGAGGTGCGGTTTGATAAATCTCCATATGGCATCAACGACTTTCTGGTCTATGGCTGTGACGAGGAGTTCTTCCTCACCGCCCCCCGACTCAATGCGCTGACCTCCTTGGAGGAGCTGAGAGCCGTACTCCCCGAAAACGCTTGTGTGGTACTGGCTCACCCCTTCCGCATGAAGATGACGGTCATTGACCCCGCCCCCCTCTTCGGAATCGAGGCCTACAACGGCCTCACCGAGCCCTTCCGCAACGGTATGGCCGAGGCCTACGCCGAGTTTTACGGCAAGGCCATGACTGCGGGCTCTGACTGCCACCACCGCGACCACGCCTGCAAGGGAGGAATTCGGACTGACCGTGCTATCCGCACCCCCCGCGATCTGACTGACGTACTGCGGAGCGGGGACTATACCTTGTATCGGGGATGAATTGGGGGGACGCGGGAGATCAATCAATTGCAGTTTATCGGGCTGTGCCCGATAAACTGCTAATGAATAATGAATAATGAAATCGCCGCAAGCGGCTAATGAATAATGAATAATTATGGTTCAAATCCTTCGGATTTGTTCATTGAATTGAAAAAATGAAACCCGAAGGGTTTCTTCCTCAATTATTCATTCTTCATTATTCATTTTTCATTATTCATTATTGGGTTTATCGGAACGATAAACCCAAATTTGAAGCATTGGGCAACCAGCCAACATGCTTTTTCAGAAAGGAGCCCCTATGATCTACCTGTCCGGTGATCCCCACGGTGAGTTTTCCCGCTTTCAGCTGCTCTTCCGCCAAGGAGAAGGGAAGTGGACGGCGGATGATATCCTCATTTTCACCGGGGATTTCGGTTACGTCTGCGGCCCCGACGGCCCCCGCCATAAGCGGGAATTTCTGGATAGCCTTGCCGCAAGACCCTATACCATCTGCTTTTGTGACGGCAACCACGAAAATTTCGCTGCCTTGAACAGCTACCCCGTGGCCGAGTGGAACGGGGGGCTGGTTCACGTCATCCGTCCCAATATCCTCCACCTCATGCGGGGACAGTGCTTCACCATTCAGGGGAAGACCTTTCTGACCCTGGGCGGTGCCTACTCCCGGGACGCCTACAGCCGCAGATCCGGGGTGGACTGGTTCCCCGAGGATGAGATCTACACCCCCGAGGATTACAAGACCACCGCCGCTACCCTGAAGGCCATTGGGAACAAGGTGGACTTCGTCCTGTCTCATACCTGCCCTGCCGAGATCATCCGCCGCATGGGGCATACTCCCGACCCTCACGACGCCCAGATGACGGGACACTTCGATTGGGTCATGTATGAGCTGGGGGACAGCTTCAAGCAGTGGTTCTTCGGACACTGGCATTTGGATCAGCAGATCACCGACCGCTTCCGCTGTGTCTGGTTCGATTTGATCATTCTGGAGGAGGACGGGGAAGGGAATTGCTACACCGTCCGAGGGCCGCAGTAGGATGTTTTTCGACCGCATATCTCTCCATCCTGCCGCATAGGATGAGGTAGGAACCCACGATGGATATGCTTTGTGAATTCTTTGAACGAATTTTCGACAAATTGTAAAAGAACCCTTGCATTTGTCTTTGGATTGTGCTATAATGGGTCTGCGTAAGCGAAACCAAATCATTTCGGAGGTTTTTTATCATGAATGAAAACAAGGTATTCCGCGCCAATGCCCGCGCGCAGCTGGGCGGCGGAATCTTCGCCAACAACTGGCTCATGGCTCTTTTGGTCTGCTTCATTCACAGCGCCATCATGGGTGCCATTTCTGCCACGGGTGTGGGCAGTATTGCGACCGTCCTGCTGAACGGCTTTTTCATGTTCGGTCTGGCCCGCGTGTTCCTGCAGCTCATCCGTTCCCAGAAGGATAAGATCGATGTGGGGGATCTGTTCTGCGGTACCGAGCATTTCGGCTCTTTGGTCCTGCTCGGTCTGATGCACTTCCTGTTCATCTTCCTGTGGACCCTGCTCTTTATCATCCCCGGTATCATCAAGAGCTACTCCTACGCCATGGCCTTCTACATCAAGCACGATCATCCCGAATACGACTGGAAGCAGTGCATTGACGAGTCCCGCCGCATGATGGATGGCCACAAGTGGCAGCTCTTCTGCCTGGACTTCTCCTTCGTTGGCTGGTTCCTGCTGGGCTTCCTGTGCTGCGGTATCGGCACTCTGTGGGTCACTCCTTATGAGCAGGCTGCCCGCGCCAACTTCTATGAGAATCTGAAGGCTCTGTACGATCCCGAGATTGAGGCTCCCGCTGAGGAGGCCTACGATCCCACCTCCGAGACTGTCGAGGAGTAATTCATTGTCTTATGCCCCCCGCTTTGCGCGGGGGGATTTTTTGCGGGGCGGGGGTCCTTCAAATTTGGGTTTATCGGTGTGTTTTAAAAAACCATCGGTAGGGGGCGGCGCCTTCGACGCCCCGAAAAAAACATAGATCCGACAACATATTTTGGTCGATTGGTGACGGGCCGTCGTGGGCGCCGGCCCCTACCATAG
>JAFQOC010000262.1 GCA_017420845.1 Clostridia bacterium | reverse complement strand
GGTAGGGGCCGGCGCCCACGACGGCCCGTCACCAATCGACCAAAATATGTTGTCGGATCTATGTTTTTTTCGGGGCGTCGAAGGCGCCGCCCCCTACCGATGGTTTTTTAAAACACACCGATAAACCCAAATTTGAATTTCTCCCATCATCAAAGGAGTGTTTACCATGAACAAATCCTTCACCTACCGCGACGGTAGCTTCTACCTGAACGACAAGCCCTACACCATCCTCTCGGGTGCCATCCACTACTTCCGCACCCTCCCCGAGTGCTGGGAGGACCGCCTGACCAAGCTCAAGGCCTGCGGCTTCAACACCGTGGAGACCTACACCTGCTGGAACCTCCACGAGAGACATGAGGGGCAGTTCGACTTCTCGGGCATTCTGGATATCGAGCGGTTCATCGAGACGGCAGAGCGGCTGGACCTCAACGTCATTATCCGTCCCGGTCCCTACATCTGCGCCGAGTGGGACTTCGGAGGGCTTCCCTCCTGGCTCCTCAAGTACCCCCACATGGCTCTGCGCTGTGACGATCCCCTCTATTTGGAAAAGGTCAAGCCCTACTACCGCGAGCTGCTCTCCCGCCTCCGTCCCCATCTCTGCACCAACGGGGGTAATATCCTCATGGTCCAGGTGGAGAACGAGTACGGCAGCTACGGCGACGATACGGTCTACCTCCAGAAGGTAGTGGATATCTACCGTGAGAACGGCATCAACTGCACCCTGTTCACCTCCGACGGCACCGCCCGCTGGATGCTCAGCGGCGGCACTCTGCCCGACGTGCTGGCGGTGGCCAACTTCGGCTCCTACGTGGATCAGCTCCTCACCCTGAAGGAGTTCCAAAAGGATCGCCCCCTCATGTGCGGGGAGTTCTGGTGCGGGTGGTTCGACCATTGGTACGAAGAGGGGCGGGGCCAGCGGAGTCCCGAGGATATTGCGGGGGAGCTGAACCGATTCTTCGATCTGAACGCTTCCTTCAACATCTATATGTTCCACGGCGGCACCAACTTTGCCTTCTGGAACGGTGCCAACCACACAGGCGAGCAGTATCAGCCCACCATCACCAGCTACGATTACGCCGCCTTCCTCACCGAGGCGGGGGACACCACCCCGCTCTATGAGACCGCCAAGCGGGTCATCGAGGAGCGGACGGGGGTCAAGGCACCCGCCATTGCGGTGGAGAACTCCGCCAAGAAGGCCTACGGCAAGGTCAGACTGACCGAGTCCGCGCCCTTGTTCGATAACCTTACTTCCCTGTCCTCTCCTGTCCGCGCCGCCTTCCCCAAAACCATGGAGGAGCTGGATCAGGACTTCGGCTATACCCTCTACCGCACCGAGCTGAAGGGTCCCTTCGAGGAGCTGGAGCTGTTCTGCGGGGATATTCACGACCGCGCCATCTTCTATATCAACGGCAAGCAGGTGGGCATCAAGGAGCGGAGCCGCCGAAACGATCCCATCCGTATCGGGTTGGGCTTTGGCGAGACCGCTACCCTGGATATCCTGGTGGAAAATATGGGCCGTGTCAACTACGGCATCAAGCTCTTGGACCGCAAGGGCATTCTGGGCGGCGTACGCCTGGGTCAGCGCTTCCATTACGGCTGGGAGATGTACCCCCTGTCCATGGACGACCCGGGCGGGCTGACCTACGGGGCGGCTTCGCAGGGCGGCACGGTTCCCGCTTTCCTGCGGGGTACGCTGACAGTAGATGGTGCGCCCTGCGACACCTTCCTCCGTCTCGACGGCTTCACCAAGGGCTTTGTCACGGTCAACGGCTTCAATATCGGCCGCTATTTCAACCCCGCGGGGCCTCAGAAGACCCTGTACGTGCCCGCACCGCTTCTCCGCGAGGGTGAAAACGAGATCGTGGTCTTTGAGAGCGACGGGTATGGATCCCCCGTAATCGAGCTGACGGACATCCCCGAGCTCCGTGCCTCCGAGGTGTGATCCCACAAAACAGCAAAAAAAGAGCCTTCTCACGGCGAGGAGGCTCTTTTCGTTGCTTGGATATCAGGCTGTGGGATCCGTCTCCTTCGCGGGTCTTGTCAGCTTTTTCATCCACGTGTATCGATTACACTTGATTCCTGCCGCGCCGCATTTGAACACCTGATCGGCGTTGAGGCAGGCGATGACCGCCACGGGGGGCCACTTGAAAACAAAGGCCGCCAGAAAGGATACGGGGAGGACAATGCCCCAAATGCTGATGAGGTCGTTGATGAGGACGAACTTCGCGTCGCCGCCTCCGCGGATGATCCCCGTGGCCACGGGCATCTGGTAGGCGGTGCCAAAGCCCGTCACGCAGAGGACCGCCAGGAAATCCAGAGCCATTTGGGCGGTCTCCGCCGAGAGGTCGGGAGAGATAGCGGCGTAGAGGCCCACGATGGGGGCGCGGAGGAAAAATAGAGTAGTGGAGGTGCAGATACCGATGCCCACAAACATGAGCTGAAGGGTCCGGGCGTAGGACTTAATGTCTTCCATCTTCCCGCCGCCGATGGCTTTTCCGATCAGCACCGCCGCCGCCGAGGAGGCCCCCACGATGGCCACCTTGAGCATCTGGTAAAGGGTGGAGGCTATGGAGTTGGCGGCGATGGTGGAGCCCACACCGTCTCCCGTATCCATATGGCCGAGGATCACGGTCTGGAGCATGACCGCACCGCCGAAGAGGAGAGAGGTCAGAAGGAAGGACCGCACCAGCTTCAAGTAGTCCTTGACCAGGAGCCTGTCCCAGGAGAAGAGGTCGCGGAGTCGCCATTGGAGCTTTTTGTCTATGCAGAGCAGATAGACCGCCACCACAAAAAGCTCCACCACCCGCGCTGCCAGGGTGGCGATGGCCGCACCCGTGACACCCAAGCGAGGGAAGCCCAGATGGCCCTCGATGAGGAGGTAGTTGAGACCGCCGTTGACCAGCAGGGTGGACAGAGACACCCAGAAGCCGATGCGCACCGTCTCCACGCTGCGCAGGACCGAGAGGAGGAGGTTGGTAAGGGCGAAGATCAGGAAGGAATACTTCATGATCTTCAGGTACTCCACACCGGCGGCGTGGATGGCGGGGTCGACGGTGAAGAGGGAGACCACGGCGGCGGGGGCGATGGCCGACACCGCGAAGAAGAGCAAAGACAAAGCCGCCCCCAGGAGCAGGGCACCCACGGCAAAGCGCTTGATGGGATCGGTGCGCTTCTGGCCCCAGTACTGGCTTCCCAGCACCACCACGGCGTCCCCCGTGCCCAGCATGAGCTGCTGGAAGAGGAACTGCACCTGGTTGACGGCGCTGACCCCCGCCATGGCGGCCTCGCTGTAGGCGCTGACCATGACGTTGTCCAGGAGGTTGACCCCCAGGGTGATCACGTTATGGAGAACCAGGATGGACCAGATGGAGAAAAAGCTCTTGTAAAAGGAACGGTCCTTGACGAGTGATATGGTATGTTTCATAAAACCTCTCAAAAAACCGCGGAGCCCAGCCCCGCGGTTTTTTCATTTTCAATCATGCTACAACGGTGACTTCCTTCTTCACGATCACGGTAATCAGGTCGATCAGCCAGAAAATACCGAAGAAGTTACCGGTGATGAGCTGCAGAACACCAACAACGATGCCAACAGCGTCGCCACGGGAGATGCGGTACAGAGCGCCGTAAATGTCATACAAGATCACGAGGAGGAGCTTGACGATCCAGGGCAGACCCTGCAGCGTCTTTCTGAATTCAGCCATAATGAATTCTCCTTTCAAATTGGTGTTTTTATTATACATGAAAACTATGCGTTTGTCAAGCGTTTCAGAACCAAAAAAACTGTTTTTCTCCCGGTGGCAAACAAAAAACGACCCCGAAGGGTCGTTCTTTGAATACAATTACTTGTACTTTCTCTTGCGTGCTGCTTCAGACTTCTTCTTACGCTTGACGCTGGGCTTCTCGTAGTACTCACGCTTGCGAAGATCGGTCAGGATGTTCGACCGTGCGCACTGACGCTTGAAGCGGCGGAGAGCACTGTCCAAAGACTCGCCCTCTTTTACCTTGACTTCTGCCATGACTTTTTTCCCTCCCCTCGCATACGCCGGAGATATAGCCGCCGACGGTTTACAGAAAGATTTCCGTTTGCTTGCAGCAAAGGCCGTTCGGCAAACTCTTTGCATATTATACCCGATTTTCTCGAATTTGTCAATAGGTTTCCGAAAAAATCTTTCGTATTTTCACACAAAAACCCGAGGCGGTTGCCTCGGGCCTTTGGAGCTGATAATCAGATTCGAACTGATGACCTCCTCATTACCAATGAGGTGCTCTACCGACTGAGCTATATCAGCAGGTCGCATCATACCGAATCCGCTCCGATTGGAACGGACTCGGATATGGAGCTGATAATCAGATTCGAACTGATGACCTCCTCATTACCAATGAGGTGCTCTACCGACTGAGCTATATCAGCGCGCTTCATGCGACTTGCCTATTATAGCACAGTTCGCGGATTTTGTCAATAGGATTTTCAGAATTTTTTTCGGGGATTTTGCACAAAGAAACAGCGGCGGCTCCTCCCGTTTTGCACGGGAGGGGCCGCCGCATCTCCTTCACTTACACAACGGACGGGAAGCCGTTGAGCCCCCATTTTTCCATGATGGGCTTATAGTCCTTGAAGGCAAAGTTGAAATCAAAGGGGTAGCGGAAGCCCTCCACACCGCCGTTGTCGGTGTACTGCCAGAGGCCGAAGCGCCGATCAGTCTCCCCGGGCTTGTAGGCTGTGCCGTCCTTCCAGGCAAAATCCCTGTCGTCGAGGGCGAAATGCTCCTGCCCCTCGGGCAAAGCGGTGGTATAGCGGGCGTACCAGATATCCAGATTGGCCTTGACCCACTCGGTGTCCAACAAATTGTACAGCCACTCTGTGTTGGTGTAGAGGGCGGCGTAGTAGCCTTCCTCCTGCAGACGGTTGACAAAAGCGCGGCACAGCTCGGTCAGATGGGCCCCGCCCAACGCCATCATGGAGGTCTCCTCCATATCAATGTAAATGGGTAGCTCGAATTGCTTCCCTTCCAGCCATGACAGGAGCAGCTCGGCATCAGCCAGCGTATCCTCTACCGTAGTGGAGTAGGCGTAGAAGTAGGCCCCCACCTGGAGTCCCGCGGCCTTGGCGTCGCGGTAGTCCAACTCAAAGGCGGGGTCGATCCCCAGGGTAGAGCCCGCCTTGAGGATGACAAAGTCCACCCCCGCCGCCTTCAGGGTCGCCCAGTCCAGAGGCTTGACGTCCTCCAGGGACACGCCGTAGTCGTGGTTCCACTTGGAGGTGTCGATGCCCTGCATGAAAATCTCGGTGCCGTCCACGTAGGCGCCCGCGTAGATCTCGTGATAAGATATGTACCCGTCTTCGTAGGTTTGCCCGCAGTCGGGGCAGCTGTGGAGGGTGTAGCCGTCCCGATCGACCGTGGGATAGAAGCGCCGGGAGGTCGAATTGGCGTGGGCCGTGGGCGGCGTGGGATCTCCCTCTTGTTCATATCCGCAGGCTACGCAGAGGTAGTGGGTATAGCCCGCCTCAGTGCAGGTAGGTAGGATCACCGTTTCGTCAAAGCTGTGCCCTAAGGGGGTGACTCTGCTTCCCGTGTAAACAAAACCGCAATCGCAGGTATAGGTGGTAAAGCCCTCCTCCTCACAGGTGGGTGGGGTAACGGTCTCGGTATAGGTATGGCCTGTAGAAGGGGTGAAGTCTCCGTGGTAGGAGAATCCGCAATCACAGGTGTACGTCGTATAGCCCTTCTTCTCACAGGTAGGGGGGGTGACGGTCTCGGAATAAGTATGATCCGTAGAGGGGATGTAGTTCCCATCGTAGGAAAAGCCGCAGGAGCAGGTATATGTCGTGTAGCCCGCCGCCTCACAGGTAGGCGCTGTGACGGTCTCCTGATAGGTATGGCCAACGGGAGAGGTCTCGTCGCTCCGGTAGGTATGACCGCAGGCACAGGTGTGGAGGGTATAGCCCGCCTCGGTACAGGTCGGGGGGATAACCGTGGGAGGCTCGGCGTAGCTGTGCGCCAGAGTGGGCAGGGTCATCTCCATGTCCTCGCCGCATGTCACGCAGGAGCCGACGGCGTAGCCCTCCTCGGTACAGGTAGGTAAGGTGACGGTCTCCCACGCGGCGGCGGCGTGGGTGTGGGGCGTTGTTGGATCGGTAATCGGGCCATCGGTCCCGGCCCGGTCGCAGCCGCACAGGAGACCGCCCAATGAGGCGGTCAGCAGGATCGGAAGAATGTACTTGAATCTCATAGAATCTCCAAATGAATCAGTATGTGTATACTATACCATCTTTTTGTCGAATTGTCAATGCTTTCAGGAGATTCGGGCAGGCGGAAATTTGTGGGAGAGGAGTTCAAATTTGGGTTTATCGCTCCGCGCTAAACCCAAATTTGAGTGAAATACGCCTTGCGGCGTGTGAAATACCTGCGGTGTGAAATTTGCGCTACGCGCAAGTGAAATATGCCTTTCGGCATGTTAAGGTGCAAAACCTT
>JAFQOC010000261.1 GCA_017420845.1 Clostridia bacterium | reverse complement strand
TCGGCGTATTTCTGCATATTGAAGTAATAGGCTTCCTCGGAAGCTTTCTGAACAGGGCGACCGCAATCGGGACACTTACACTCGGTGGTGGCTTGGGTATCCGTAATGAAAGACTCACAGGGCACGCAGTACCAGCCCTCGTAGCGGCTCAAATGGATATCGCCTTGATCGTAGAACTTCTTGAACAACTTCTGTACAGCCGCCTCGTGATAGTCGTCGGTGGTGCGGACGAAGTAATCGTAGGAGACGTTCATCTTATCCCACAGGGACTTGATCTCCCCCGCGACACCATCCACGTAGGCTTTTGGGG
Source organism: Clostridia bacterium (assembly GCA_017420845.1). Taxonomy (GTDB): domain Bacteria; phylum Bacillota; class Clostridia; order Oscillospirales; family CAG-272; genus CAMEON01. Next base: position 3,043 of record JAFQOC010000261.1, on the reverse strand, counting down.
TAACACCAGCTTCCTTGGCAAGATCTTCGATCTTCTTACCGTGCTCGTCGGTACCCGTGCAGAAGTAGACGTCGTAGCCCATCTCTCTCTTGTAGCGGGCGATGGCGTCGGTCATGATGGCCTCGTAGGTGTTGCCGAAGTGGGGCTTTTTGGAGGCGTAGGCGATGGCGGTGGTGACGTAATACTTGGGCTTCTGATTCATGATATGCTTCCTTTCTTGCGCGTGGAGCTACGGCTCTCTGGGCGCATCCGCCGACTCAAATGGGAGCGGGCGGTGAAATTTTTTTGATGGTTGATGAAAAATTCTACGGGGAGAGAGCCCGTGCGAGCCCTCTCCCATGGTTGTATGTTGTATAATGGAATGATTTCCCGATGGAACAACCTTATTCAGCGGCATCCTCAGCCTGTACGAACTGAATGGACTGAATGATCACGCTCTTGCCCGCGTCGGCGTTCTTCTCGAAGTAGAGGCCAACCTCGACGGCATAGCCCTTCATAACCCGCAGCTCCTTCAGCGTCACGCTGTCGGTGTGGACCTCGCCGTCGGGCACAAGGGTAAGATTTCTGGCGCGGCCTGCCTGCAGAGGAGAGCCTGCGGCACCGAGACCCAAACGCATCTTAGCGGTCTTGCCGTCTGTAACCTTGTAGGTAACCACGATGGTGTCGTAGCGATCCAGCACCACCTGAGGCGATGCCTTGGAGAAGTCGATGATGAACGCGGCATCAGCGGTTTCATTGGTCAGCACCAGGCCGTCTGCGGTAAACTCGTACTTCATGCCCTCGGTGGAGCCCAGCATCCAGGTTTTGATCTCCTCAACCTTGGCGGCGTCGGTGAAGTCGATGAAGGAGTTGCCCAGCTTGTCGGCGCTTTCCACGTACTCAGCGGAGCCGGTGGTGGAGTAGCAGAAGTTGAAGCGGCCAACGGGAGCCACGTCACCGTTGAGGTACCACTGCATGATGTCGCCGTCCTCCAGGGTATTGTCGGTCCACTTAAAGCCGAACTCGAAATCCAGCTCCTCGGCGGGAATACCCAGCATGGTCTTGGGGATGCAGACGGTCAGGACGTTGCCCTTGACGCAGTAGGTGACCTCACCCACCACCTCGGTGGCAAAGCCGTCGCCCGTGAATCTCTCCAGGGTAGCGGTGGTCTCGCTCTTGGGGTTTTGCTTGTTCAGAATGAACTCGTAGTTTTCCCAATTCTTATCGCCTTCACGCTCGCCCATGTCGAGGTAGAGTCTCATCCAGTAGGCGTCGGTGTAGGGGGTCAGGTCCTCCACGGTACGAACCATGAAGTAGATATTCTCATAGTCGCGTGCGACCTTGGCATCGTAAATGTCGTTACGGCCGGAGTCGTTGGTGTAGTGGAGCTTCTTACCGGTATTGGGATCCTTGTAGCCGTCGAAATCTCTGTCGGGCAGACCGAAGTAGTCGTTGTAAACGGGGGTCACGTTGTTCCACTGACCGTAGCCGCCGTTCACGTCGATGAGCTTCTCCCAGGAGGCCTTCTCAATGGGGTTGGTGCCCTTGAACTGTCGGATATAGTCCACCAGCTGGTAGTAGTAGTGATCCTTCAGAATACCGGCGGAGGGCTCGCAGTCGCGGCTGTACTCGGTGTTGTACTGATCCACGAAGCAGTTCTGATACTGCTCGGGGGATGCGGGCCAGTTGTCGATACGCATGGCCACCCACTCGTTCCAAGCGGTGACGAAGACGATCTCGGGATCCACGGCCAGTGCGTTCTCCCATTGCTCGGCGAAGCAGGCGCCGTACAGCACGGCGTTCTCGCGGGTGTCGTAGCCACGGGAGGTCCAGGTACGGCCAATGATATTCTCGCCGTAGCTCATGGGGGCGATGATGCTCTTGACATAGTTGTGGTTGACGGCGGTACCGACGGTGATCTGCTCGATCTCACCCTTATCGTTGTGGAAGTAGGCCTGGGGGAAGCGGGACAGCCAGCCCCACTGATTGACAGCGCTCTCGGTGTCCAGATAACCGCCCAGATTGGATCGGAAGGTGAAGAACTTCTTGATCTCGTCAGCAACCTTGGCATCCTTGCCGTTCAGGCTTCCGGGCCAACCCATAACCATGGGCTTGCCGTCCAGCTTGAACCAGACTTCCTCATACAGGCCCTTCTTGTAGATCTCGTTGTAGAGCTCCACCATCTGGGTGCCTGCGTGATCCACGGGGCCGAAGGGGAACATGAAGGAGACGTCGGGAGCGTCCACGCCTTGAGCGCGTGCCTCGGAGAAGACCTTCATGACACGCAGAGCAGTTTCACGCCAGGTATACGTACCGTTGGTGTTATCGAAGAAGACCACATCCACACCGGCGGCGGCCAGAAGCTCGGCCTGCTTGCGGATGACCCACTCGTCATCACCGTCGTAGTAGCCGTAGATGGGCTCATCCCAGAAGTGGTAGGGACCCATCTGGGTCTTGATACCCAGCTTGCGCAGCTCGGAAATGGACAGGGTCATGTAGTCACGCTCGGTCTTACCCATCGCAATGAGCTTATCAATATTCTGCTGATTATTGAACGCGGTCTGCTCGTCACCGAAACTGCCGTGCCAGGTCCAGTAGAACATGGCCACGATCTTATCCTCTCTGACGTTGCCGGTCTGGGTGTTGGTGGACACCACACGATCCAGTCCGTCCTGAACGATCCACTGAGAGGAATCCACCTTATGGGCGGCGGAGGTATCCACGGCGGAGTTGTCCAGAGCGGGGTCGTAGGACTCCCACTCCAGCTCACGGAGCGTGGTCTCTTCCTCGGTCGTGACCTCTTCGGTGGTCTCCTCCTCTGTGGGAGTCTCGGTGGGGGTCTCGGTGGGGGTCTCGGTAGGCTCGACGGTGGTCTCGACCCCATCAACGGTGGTATCATCGGAGGGATTCGAGGATACACAGGCCGCCATAGTCAGCATCAGAGCCAGCATCAAAGCCAGCAAGGCATACAGACGCAGATCCAGTTTCTTCATATTGGTTCTCCTTTGAACAAGGTGTACATTGCTCTCACGAGCAATACCACTATAATCATACCATATTTTTG
>JAFQOC010000260.1 GCA_017420845.1 Clostridia bacterium | reverse complement strand
TTAAGGCTCTCCCTCTGGGAGAGTTCCGCGAAGCGGTGAGAGGGCAAATAACGCGGGCAAGGCACAAACGAACAGCTCAACAAACCCAAATTTGAAAACAAACCATTATAAGGACATATTCCCATGAAACAACTCCTTCAAACCAAAGGCAAGCTCCTGGGCGTCGATTTCGGCGACAAGCGGACGGGGCTGGCCATTTCCAACGATATGCGCACCCTCGCCTCGGGGATCACCCAGATCTCGGTGGGGGGGATGCAGAAGACAGCCGCCGCCGTGGCGCAGGTAGCCAAGGATCGGGCCGTGGTGGGTGTGGTCGTGGGGCTTCCCGTCAACATGGACGGCTCCCACGGTCCCCGCGCCCAACACGCCGAGAAATTCGCGGGACTGCTCCGCGAGGCTCTGGCCGCCCTGGCGGTGGAGATCCCCGTGGTGATGCAGGACGAGCGCATGACCACCATGGCGGCTTCCCGCTACCTCAACGAGACCGACACCCGCGGCTCCAAGCGTAAGGGGGTCATCGACACCCTCTCGGCCGAGATCATCCTGCAAAACGCCCTGGACAAGCTCCGCTTCATGAAGGAGCGGGAAGCGGCGGACAATACCCTCAATACCCGGACGGAGGAAGAAACATGAGCGAATCGATGCCCGAATCTCCCGTTATCAAAATCATGAAGCTCACGGTGAAGGCTGTGGGGATGATTTTGGTCTTCGGAACCATACTGTTTTTCATCTGGCGCGCGTTCTTCTCCACCATCGTGCCCGACGAGGTAAGGCATATCTCTCCCAATGACCCCCTTCGCGCGGCCTACCTGACCGCCGTGGACCAGGGAGAGGAGCTGACGGTGTTCTACCAGGAAAGCCAGTACGACACCACCACGGTGCGGGACAAGAACTACAGCTACTTCTCGGCCAAGGAGGCCCGCTTCATTCAAGAGGCCGATCAGGTCCAGCTCCTGTTCCGCTACAACAATGCCACCATCCGCCATCTGGTGGAGGACTACGGCCTTGCCGAGATCCCCGACCGCGCCGACGAGCTGTACGACGTCACCCTCTACGTGGCCTACGATCTCACCCCCGCCGACCTCAGCGACAACGCGGGCAACAACCCCGAATCGGTGAAGTTCGTCCGCTACCACGCCACCTCCTCCGAGCCTGCCCAATCTCTCATGTATAACTACCGCCGTCTGACCTTTGACGGATTGGATATGACGGTCACCGACAACCCTGTTCTGGCAGTATACGTGGACGTCTACTACGTAGAGGATCTGGATTACGAAAAGGAGCCCTACGGCACCATCTGTATCTATGACTACCTGGCCGAGAACACGTACTATACGCTCAGCAAGAGCGAGATTGCGGCCCTGACCGAAACACCCTGATTATCCAGCCCTCGGCCGGCCGAAAGGGCAACAATCGCATACCTTCCAAACGGCTGCCGGACGGTAGCCGTTTGCATTTTAAAAAGTGGAGATAGGGGCATTCTTTACATGTAACTATTTAGCCGATATGAAAAATTGCAGTTTATCGGGGTGAGGCCACCCACGTTTCCTCTACGGCAACGATGGGGGTCAAGG
>JAFQOC010000259.1 GCA_017420845.1 Clostridia bacterium | reverse complement strand
TTGTCCGTGGTGCGGCAGGTGGGAAAACCCCTCCTACACCGCCCCCCTTCGTTTTTTGTGCAGGGGCTTGGCCCCTGCACCCCGTTGCGTCGTCGCAACCCAACTCACCGATAAACTGCAATTTTATTCCAGCGCCAAAAGATCGCGGAAGGCCTCAATATAGCCCTTGGCGGTAGCCGCATCCCCCGCCTCGGCGAAGATACGGAGCAGGGGCTCGGTACCCGAGAAGCGGCAGATGACGAAGCTGTTATCCGCGAAGTAAACCTTACACCCGTCCTCGTAGCTGACACGGGTCACGGGCTTGCCAAAGAAGGGGACCCTCTTCTCCTCAAAGATGATGCGGTTCACCGTAGACTTCTGCTCAAGGGTGAAGGTAATATTGTCCTCTACCATTTCAAAATGACCGTACTTGCGCTCCAGCGTGTCCATGATCTCAGAGGGGGATTTCCCCACCGCCGAAATCATCTCCACGAACAGGGAGGCGGCGTAGATGGAGTCCTTGCCGTGGATATGACCGCGGACGGTCAAGCCTCCCGAGGACTCGCCGCCCAGAATGGCGTCGTGGGCGTCGATTCCCGCTGATATGTACTTAAATCCCACGGGAACCTCATAGCAGGCCTCGCCGAAGTCAGCGGCCATGACGTCCAGCATATGGGTAGTGGCCAGATTACGTACCACGGGGCCGCGCCAGCCCTTGACCTCGTGGAGGTACCAGTAGAGCATGACCAGGATCTCGTTGGCATTGAGGTAGCGGCCGTTTCCGTCAATGATGCCCAGGCGGTCGCCGTCCCCGTCAAAGGCGATACCCAGCTCATACTTCCCTGCCACCACGCGGGTGCGGAGCTCAGCCAGCCCCGCCACCGAGGGCGCGGGGTGATGACCGCCGAAGTGGGCGTCACGGGTGTTGTGGATCATGTCCACGGTACAGCGGGCGGTGCAGAGGATGACCATGAGGGGATAGGTGCCCGAGCCGTACATGGGATCGAAGAGAACGCGGGCGCCGTGCTCACGGATGGTGGGAATATCCAGCACCGCGAGAATGTCGTCGATGAAATCGTTGAAGGGATTCTTGCGGTAGATCACCAGCCCCTGCTCGCAGGCCTTATCAAAGGGCACACGGGGAGAAGGAACGTCCCGAGCCTCGATCTCGGCAATCAACGCCTCCAGGCGCGCCGTGGTCTCAAGGGGAGCGTCACGCCCCTCCTCGACAATGAGCTTGATGCCGTTGTAGGAGGAGGGATTATGGCTGGCGGTGATCTCCACACCGTAGTACAGACCTTGCCGCTTGACGGTATGCATGACCAGAGGAGTGGGTGCCGAGCGGTTCATGAACCATACGGTGACGCCATAGGCCGCAAATACCTCGGCCATCCACTTGGCCGCCACGTCTGACAGAAAACGGTGGTCGTATCCCACGATGATGGGCTTATCCGTTTTGTTCTCCTCTTTCATGAGGGCGCAGATACCCTCGGTGACAAGGCAGATATTTCTCTCAATAAAGTCAGAACCGATGACGGCGCGCCAGCCGCCCGTGCCGAATTGGATCATGGTAAGCTCTCCTTATGATCCCCCCAAAGGGAGGTAGGTTGTTCATGTCTATTGTACCGCAAATTATGACAAAAGTCAAGGGGGCGGGTGGAAAATGACGCAAAAACTCTCTGACCCGCATATCCTGTTGGCAACACATCCACACAAGGAGGCTCCCATGAACCAACCCTACTCCACCCCCGCCCCCTCCATCCGTCCCGACCCCCGCCTCGCCGCCCGCATGATGCGGGCATACAACGACGAGCTGAACCAGGTCATCACCTACACCTACCAGCACCTCCTCACCGAGGGACTGGACACCGAGGCCTCGGAGCTGTTCCTGCGACTTTCGCGGGAGGATATGGCCCACTTTCACACCTTAGGCCGTCTCATCCGCGCTTTAGGCGGGGATCCCGGCGTGACCATGCGGATGCGGACCCCGCGGATCGACTTGTCGGGGGACGCCTCCTGCCGCGCCCTGCCCGTGGTGCGGCGGATGCTCCGCCAGGACCTCCAGGCCGAGGCGGCGTCGGTCACCGAGCTGGAGTCCCTGTCCGCCGCCGCGCGGGATGAGACGGTGATTTCGGAGCTGCGGGAGATCATACGAAAGGAGCGGGAGCATTACGTGGCACTGGAAAGCCTTTTGCAGAAGATCTGATACAGAGAAGCCCCCGCCGAAGGGCGGGGGCTGAGGGGTTATTCCAACCGTTCAATATGGACGTAGGTGGCGTAGGCCCGATAGCGGTTGGTTTCGGGATGATGGACAGCCTCAAAGGTGGCTGTAATTTCCCACCACGCCCCTTCAGGCGTTGACCACATGACTGTATAGGAGGAAGGGTAATCGTAATCCTCTTCCCAATTCTCCGTGCCCAACAAAGCGAGCACCGCAGACAAACTCATGCCCTCGGTGACAGCCTCCATATTCTCCGCTGTGGAGACCGACACGTCCTCCATGGACGCGCGGTAGAAGGTGTAGGTCACCACCCGCTCATCCTGCTCGGGGTGAGTCATGTCCCCCTCGGTCAGCGCGCAGAATGCACGACCGTCGGAGAGAGTCCAGCAATACAGCTCGGCATCCACCAGAGTGGTACGCTGTACACGGCTGCCCATGAGCTTGATCAGATCAGAGGCAGTCATGCCCTCGGTAACCCGCGCGGCGTCCTCGGGGGTAGGCTTTTTGTCGGGGATGGGCAGAGAGGACAGCGTCCCCTCGGTGATCTCACAGCGGGAAACCGAATCGAAATTCTGGAAAAGGCCCTCGGGGCGGTTGTTTTGCAGGTAAACGGTGCAGGTATAGGTCTTACCGTCCTCACTCCATTCCCAGATGGAGGCCAAAGTGGAAACCGTAGTCGTGGGCTCACCCATGAGAGCCTTTACGACTGCGGGCTTCATTCCCGCCTCGATGCATTGGGCCCGGGACAGGCTCGGGGTACCAATGGCCTCTATTTCCTCCTCGGAATCCAACCACAGGATCTGCATGACGGACATATTGAAATGATTCTCGTAGGTCATCCCAAAGGGATCTGCCAGAGCAGGGATATTATACCCCACGTAGGCCGCCAGACAGCGGCCGTCGGGAAGCTCCCAGAAATGGTAGCCGTTCGGACTTGTTCCACCCCAGTAATCCACCTCGTGACCGTCGCGGCAAGGGCCAAGCCGCGCCACAATATCCGCGAAGGATATGCCTCCCCGTATCTCTTCGACCGCTTCCTCTATGGTCATTACGGAATACTCCACGGAGGCAACCGAGAGAGCAGGATCGGATTGGCTGCCTGACCAGTAGACCCGCAGGGTGTGCGCCTGACCGTCCTCCATCCATTTCCAGACGAAGTTGGAGTTTTCAGCGCTCCAGTTGAAGGTCAAAGGCTCGCCCAGAATGGCGTGCACAACGGATCGCTCCATCCCCTCGGTGATCAAAGCACAGGTCCCCAGCGTAGGCGTACCCATGTCATCCAGAACAGCGGCGTCCACCCGCTCCTTGCAGGTAATATGGAAATCCAGATAGACCACGGACGAGGATTCGTCGGTGACAGAGGTTCCCGTGTCGGCGTAGATCATAAGCCCGCTGCCGTCGGTCAGCTCCCAGTAATGGAGTCCCAAGGGAAGGGGAGTGGGCAGTATATACTCTCCGCTTTCTTGGTCGTAATGCAGGACTCTCGTCGCGGCGCAACGGCGGCAGACGCCCAGGGTCTCGGTGAGATCGGTGATCCTATCGCCCACCTTGATCTGCTCGGCGGCCTCGGGGGTGGCGATGTTGACAGGCTTTTGGTAGCCCTCCGCCGTCATTTTGTAGGGCTCAATGATGGCCATGCGCTCCTCGGTGAAAGCCCATCCGAATCCGTAGTGCACGGATTGATCCACCATACCGTAGGCAAACCGATGGAACACACCCACCGGCAGCAGGTAGGGAACAGGGTCATTGGCAGGCGGGTCATCGCCCTCGAGAACGAAAATTACATCTTCGTGTAGGTACAGAATATAGTCACCTATGGAGGTTTGGAGGTAGATTGCCCCCCCTTCGGACACGAATGAGGTCATAATGGGGTAGTAGCCCTTGACCCGTACCGAGTCATCGAACAGGGCCGAGACGTCCTCAAGGAAGGAAAACGCTTCACCTTGCATATATCCACCCGCGCCGTGACCCTCTCCGTCCAGCAGAGCGGTCTCGCCATCGGCACCCGTGCGAAGATAGCGCACCTCGGCGTCCTTCAGTATCTCGTCCAGCGTGGGAGGGGTGGCACTGTCGTACTGCCCGATCAGGGAGCTCATGGCGTATATGGGGATCACCGTATCGGTGGCGTAGTCCTGCAGCTTTTTCAGGACCTCGGCGGGAATCCCCATGGGATTATAAATCTTCCCCGCGCTCCCCAGCCACTCAAAGCCCGTGACGCGGGAGCCTCCGCCCGCGCTGGAAATGCTGTAAACGATCTCGGTGTCCACGGCCAACTGCTCCCCCGTGTCCAGCGTGAAGGTGTAGCGGCGGCCGTCTTGGGTATAATCATTCCCCATGATGGACACCAGCTCGGTAAAGCTCATACCCTTGCGCAGGGCGGCGGCGTCCTCGACGGTGGGGGTCTTGACCGACCCGATGGGATCGGCGGGGGTAGTGGAGGGGCCGTGGGGGGTAGGCTCGGTCTTGGGTCCTTTCGTGATGCCCGTGACCAACAGAGCCACCACGGTCAGGGTCAGAAGCAGGGCGGCCAGAGCCACCGAGGCATATTGGGGACGGCGCAAGGAAGCCCACAGGGAAGTGCGGGATCTCCCCGTGGCTCCCGTAGGAATGGCGCTGTCCAGGATCAGGTCGCTGTCCACGTCGGACAGGCTTGCGTATAAGCGGAGGTCTTTATCGGTTGGTTTCTTCATGGATGTAATCTCCTTTCCTATGGAATGGGGACCGGTTTTGCCACGCAACATCGGCGTCGATTCGGCAGCGAAGAATGCAAAACGTTGAATGGAAGAGTTTATTCTTCAATTCGGTATCCCCTTTCGTTGAGATAGCCGCGTAGCTTCTCCCGGGTGCCCCCCAGCCGCTTGGTCACGGCATTGGGGGTCAGCTCGTAGTGCTTCGCCAAAAGCTTGACCGAATAGCCATGCCAGTAGCGCCCCATGAAGAGGTTGCGCTCGTTCTCGGGGAGACCGCGGAGGAAATCTGAGAGCAAATGCTTCAGCTCCTCCTCGGCGGAGTCGGGCACCCAAATGGCGGGGGACAGCTCCAAAGCGGCCTCCTCCAGCTCTCGCATATTTGCCCGCCGACGGTTCTTTCGGTAGCGGTCAATGGCGAGATTGCGAAGGACAGCGGCCAGGTAGGCCTTCAGGGGCTTGGGGCGCTTGGGAGGGATGCTGCGCCACAGGGCCAGGTAGGCGTCGTTGACGCATTCCTCGGCGTCCTCGCGGTTGCTCCGCCCCAGAATGCGGAGGGCAAGATCCAGGCAAAAGCTTCCGTATTCCCGTTGGGTCTCGGTGACGGCGCGCTCGTCACGCAGAAAATAAAGATCCAGTATGTAGTCTTCATGGTGTTGCACGGTGACGCTCCTCCTTTCGGTCGTTTTTGTCCTTCATACTGTATAACGAATCC
>JAFQOC010000258.1 GCA_017420845.1 Clostridia bacterium | reverse complement strand
CCTGCTGCGAGAGGGTCAACATCAAATTCCGTAAATGTTAGCGTCGCCTTTTGCCTTGGGGGACATGCGAAACGCTGCGTCGGGTAGCCGAATTCGACCAGCAATTCCCTCTCAGCGAAACCGGTGGCCGCCGCGAGGCTTGTGGAGTCTCTCAATCCTAACGTGGGGATGCGGGTGTCCACAGGCAAGAACTTTCTGGTGAACCGCGACCGATTGAATCCCGCCATTCTCCGCGATATTGGGGGTGACCCCGACGCTTATGCGGGGGAGGTATTGCCCTTGTCCGAGTGGAGGACCGAGGGGGCTTTGTGGTACAAGATGGTGTTCCGCGGGGAGACTGAGGATCTGCTCTCGGTTCGTCCCGCCGTGGAGGCGGCCTTCGGAGATATCTTTGAGTACAGCGTGTCCTCGCCCCATTTCTTCGAGCTGCAGAGGAAGGGCTGTACCAAGGCCACGGGGCTTCGCTTCGTGGCAAAGGGGCTGGCGGAGGAGCTGGGGCATCCTGTCACCACCGTGGCGGTGGGAGATCAGGAGAACGATCTGCCCATGCTTCTGGCCGCGGACATCGCCGCCTGCCCTGATAACGCCGTGGAGGCGGTGAAGGCGGTCTGCTCCCTGCGCCTGTGCCATCACGACGAGGGCTGTATTGCCGATCTGATCGGAAGGCTGGCTTTCCCGAATTCATAATCACGTAATCTTTGCGGTGTATCATACCGTATAGCTCCAACCCCTTCGTATGATCCAAATGAATCCTATAGGAGAAACATTATGAAGCATTTTCGTATCCTCCGTTGTATCAGCGCCCTGCTGGCCCTCTGCCTGCTGGGTGGCTGCTTTGTCGGCTGCTCCAAGGACAGCGAGGTGCCCGACGGCTACCAGTACGCCACCTGCAAGGGGGAGTACTTCCGCCTGTTTATTCCCACCCAATGGACCGTGAATACCGAAAGCGGTGTTTCGGGAGGGCACTATTCTCCCACCGAGGGTATCGCCGTCTCCATGACCGAGATCCCCTTCGAAAAGCCTGCCTCGGAGGACGGCACCCCCGACACCACCGCTACGCTGGATGATTTCTTCGCTCATCATAAGGCCCAGCTGGCCACCATGACCGGCTATGTCGCTGAAAAAGAGTTCGATTCATCTCTGAGCGGAAAGCGCGCCAAGGATATTACTTACGCCGCCGACGTGGGGGGGGAGGTCTACCGCTTCCGCCAGGTGCTTTCCAAGGTGGAGGGACGGTTCTACCTGTTCACGTACTCCGCCGTCAAGGATTCCTTTGACCGCTGGCTGGATACCGTGGACGGGATTCTGGAGAATATTCTCTTTACCGCTTATCCCTTTGAAGGAAGCGAGGACGAAAAGAAGCTCCCCGCTGTGGAAACTCCCGCGGGCATGAAGCTGGTGACGGGCAACGACGTGGCTTACCGCTTCTTCGCCCCCGAGTCCTGGGTGATCGGGGAGGCCGAGGCCGCCGCCCTGGTGTATGCCTCCGAGACCGACCGCTCCAACGTATCGGTTCTGGGCTACGCCGCCCCCGACGGCTACAGCGTTGCCGACTACTGGGGCGAGCAGGAGAAGGCCTACGGGACCAACCTCCATGATTTCACCATGACCTCCGAGCCTGCCGAGTCCACTTTGGGCGGTCGGAGGGCTACCGTGTACGAGTACACCTACTCTCTGGGCGGCGTGACCTATAAGTGCCGTCAGATCATCTGCGTATATTCCTCCATGATCGTCACCATGACCTACACCGCTCTGCCCGAGAGCTTCGATGCCCACCTGGCCGAGGCCGAGCAGATGCAGGCCGAGCTGACCTTCAGACGGTAACAGGCGCGGTGCGCCGTAAGATACGAGCCGAGCAAGCTCGGCCGATACAAAGATACAAGATACAAGATAGGATCATGCATATCTATCTCGTATATTGTATCTTGTATCTCGTATCTTGTATCTTTTTTGTTGCAAGGAACGAGAATTACTATGTCTACCACCATCTACCTCGATAACTCCGCCACCACTCCCCTCTGCCCCGAGGCTCTGACCGCCATGATGCAGGCCATGGGACACTACGGCAACCCCTCCTCCCTCCATAGCCTGGGGCAGGAGGCTCATACCCTTCTGAACCGCGCCCGCGCACAGGTGGGGGCGGCTTTGGGCGTCAAAGCGGTCAAGCCCAACGAACTGATTTTCACCTCCTGCGGCACCGAGGCCTCGGCCCTGGCCATCTACGGCACCGTCTACGCCAAGCCCCGCCGCTTTGGCAACCGCATCATCACCACCGACTGCGAGCATCCCTCGGTGGAGGAAGCTATGAAGAAATTGGAGGCTGACGGCTTCGAAGTGGTGCGTATCCCCACAAAACACGGGGTTTTGGACACCGAAGCCGCCATCGCCGCCTTGAACGAGCCCACCCTCCTGGTCTCCATGATGATGGTCAATAACGAGACGGGTGCCCACTTCGACGTGGCCCGCGTCTTTGCCGCCGCCAAGGCAAATGACAGCCGCACCGTCACCCATTGCGACGCGGTCCAGGGCTTTTTGAAGGTCCCCTTCACCCCCGCGGGCATCCACGCCGACCTGGTCACCATCAGCGCCCATAAGATCCACGGCCCCAAGGGCGTGGGCGCGCTCTACATCCACCCCGACATCGTCAAGACCAAGCGCATCACCGCCTACCTCACGGGGGGCGGCCAGGAGAGCGGTCTGCGGTCGGGCACCGAGAACGTCATCGGAATTTGCGGCTTCGGCGCGGCGGCCCGGGCGGGCTTTGCCACCAGAGCGGCAGACTGTGCCAAGATGACCGTCCTCCGCGACCGTCTGGAGGGGAAGCTCCGTGACATGGGCGTGCAGATGAACATCCCCGCCGGAAACCGCGCCCCCCACATCCTCAACCTCACCCTCCCCTCCATCAAGTCCCAGACCATGCTCAATTACCTCTCGGCCCAGGGCATCTGCATCTCCAGCGGCTCGGCCTGCTCCTCCCATTCGGTGAAGATCAGCCCCTCCCTGGCCGCCTTCGGTCTGTCGGCTCATGAGGCCGACTGCTCCCTCCGCGTCAGCCTCTCGGCGCAAAACACCGAGGACGAGGTGGACGCTTTGTGCGAGGCGCTGGGAAAGGGGATTGAGAATCTGGTACGAATTCGAAGATAAAGCAAAAAATCCCGACCGGAATCATTCCGATCGGGATATTTTTTACTCAAGGCCTGCGTATTACTGCGCCCGCTCAGCCGCCAGCTTGGCCTTATAGGCCTCGTACTCCTCTACGGTCCCCTTGAAGGTGAACATCTGATGGTCCCCGAGCAGGTAGCGGTCGCCCATGCCCGACAGGACGCGGTAGTCGCGGCGGGCGATATAGCCCTCGGCGGTGAGGTTGACCTCGTCGTACTGCCAGGTGTTGCCGATGTGGATGGGCATCATCTCCCCCTCGGCGGCCACGGCGCGGTAGGCGGTCAGCACGCAGTCGGAGGAGATGTGTCGGCCCCACGCACAGGTGAAGCGCACCACCCCCACCCCGGGGGCGAACCAGAACCGCTTGGTCCCCATCTCGGTGTTGCGGAAGAAGTAGTCGGTGTCGCGGGGGGCATCGGTGTCCCCGGCCTCTACCGTGAGGCAGACCGTGGACTCGAACACCCCTGCGGGGGTCTCCACCCGCCCACCGTCGGTGACGGCCAGCTTGATGATGGCGTTCTTCCAGCTGTGGGGATGCTCCTCGGTGTAGCCCGCCACCCAGCGGTCATCCCAGAGGGTGTCGGTGAGGCTCTGCAGGTAACGGAAGGGCTTGACCCCGAAGATGCGGTTCTCCTCGCCGCGGGAGCCCCAGACGCCGGTGTCACAGTAGAATACGTCGCATTCGTCATAGGTCATACAGCCGTGGCTCTGGCGGAGAGTCAGGGTCGAGATGTTGGCCGAGGAGGGACAGAAGCGCCAATGGGCTTGATCGTACTGTGCCTTCTCCTCCAGATAAGTAAGGACGGACAGGGCGCAGTCCACGCTCTCGCGGTCGGAGTTGGCGATGACGATGGCGCGGAGGGTATCGGCGGCCTCGGAAAATCTCTTTGCGTCGCAGAGGTCGGATGCTTTCGAGAAGAGCAGGGTGGCATCCGAGGTGCGCATCTCCCAATCGGGCTCCAGAGCGATGTAATCCAGGCAGGAAAGGGAGACCATGTCCTTGTCCCCGTTCCCCTTACCCATCTGTTCAATGATGTACTCGGTCACCTCCACCATGACGTCGGGCTTTTCGGGGTTCTCATACCGCCACGTGTTGCCCACGCAGAGGGGGAGCAGACCCTCACCGCCCTTGATCTCGCAGGAGACCAATACCTTGGCCTTGAGGGGGGCGTTACTGACGGTTGCCTGCACCAGACCCACGCCCTCCTTGTACCATGCGGAGTAGACTGTGCCGTCGGTGTCCTCCTTGTCGATGTGTACGCAGTTCTCGAACACACCCGCAGGGGTGGTGACGGTTTCGGTGGTGGAGACCATGCGGCGGATGCCGCAGGAGTGGCCGTCATCCGCGGTCATGATCTCCTCAGCCCCCTCGGTCAGGTCGGCCGTGCGGGGGAAGAAGTAGCGGTCTCCGACACAGCCGCTGAAGTAGAACAGGGGATTGTGGAAGCGGTACAGCTCACTGCCGCCCGAGAAGCCGGGCTCGCTCCAATAGTAAAGGTTTCCTTCGGTGATCCACCAGCTCTCGCCCGTGATGGAGAAGTAGGTCATGGGACGCTTTTCCCGCAGGTGAGGCAAGGCCTTGAGGGCGGCGATGGTATTGCTGTACATGGCGTTGACGGATGTGATATGACGGTAGTGCTCCATGGCCTCGTCATACAGCGCATTTACGCGGTCATAGTCGGGGTCATCGGTGCGTAACAAATGGGATGCCTGCCAGAACGTGAGGTAGCCCAGACCGCCTTGACGGTCGGTGTCCTCGGGATACTCCAGCAGGGCGGGGATGGCGGTGTTTTCCAGATAGTCCGCCTTCTCCTGCTCGGAGCCCAGCTTCCAGGCGAGATTTACGTAGAGACAAGCGGCGTCGTTGGATTTCCCATACTTTTTATAGGTGGAAAAAGCCTCGTCGCTGTACGCCTCCGGGTCGTTGCGGGCGGCAATACCGGCACTCCGCAGAGAGTATTTCTCCACGTCCTCTCGGTCAGACAGATTGGCGATCAGCTCCTTGATGCTCTTATAGGCAGAGTCAAAGCCCGCGTTCGAGCCGTAGAGCTTGCGGTAGTTGGCCAGCTCCTGCACCTTCTTTTCCAAGGCCTCGGCAAAGGAATCGGGCAGGGTGTTCATAGTGGTTTCGGTCATGCTGTATTCCTTTCTCAATTTCTCCCGCGCCGTGTGGATGCGGCCCTTGACGGTGCCCAGCGGGGTTTTCGTGCGGCGGGCGATCTCACCATGGTGTAGTCCTCCCAGAAGTAGAGGATCGCCGTCTCCCGCAGGGCGGGGGATAGGGCCTCCAATCGCTTGCGCCATTCCCTCATGGTCTCGCTGTCGCGGTAGTAGGCGTCGGGCGTATCGTGGTCGGGTGTGTCGGGAAGCTCCTCGTAAAGCTCGGTCTTTCGCGCCTTGACCACCTGCCGCAGGGCCTTGTATTTGAGAATTTGGGTCAGCCAAGCGCCGATCTTTTGGTGGTCGCGCAGCTCGGACAGGTGCAGGTATCCGTCGATCAGGGTCTCCTGCACCAGATCCTCCGCCGCGTCGGGATGGGTACACAGGCAGAGGGCGGTGCGGTGGAGCTTATCCATATAGGCGGTGACGATGACGGTATAGGCCTCGGGATCGCCGTTTAAGGTGTCGCGGATGGCGCGCAGAATGCGGTCCTTGTCGGTTATGCTCATGGAGCCTCCTTTTTGGTTGGTGAAATCAACTGCAGTTTCACCCCCAAAGAGACGCGGGGGAGGAGAAAGGTTCGGTTTT
>JAFQOC010000257.1 GCA_017420845.1 Clostridia bacterium | reverse complement strand
GAAGCTTCTATCCAAGACTCGCCGATGGCAGTCGAAAGAAATTCAACGTCTACGCCAAGACGAGAGAGGAATGCGAAGAAAACCTCGCCAAAATGATAGCAGAAAAGAAAGCGGAGATTGCAGCCGAAAAGGCAAAAATGAAAACAGCATAAACGCACAGAGGGCTGACCGAAATAAACGGTCAGCCCTCAAAAAATGCGGTGCAGTAGACAAAGAAAAAGGCTCCGAGAAACGCTTCTCAGAGCCAAAATGGTCGAGGTGACAAGATTTGAACTTGCGACTTCTACGTCCCGAACGTAGCGCTCTACCAAACTGAGCCACACCTCGATGGTGTTTTTTTCAATTTTTTCTGTAAGTGGTCAAACATGTGGTCAGACCACTTACATCGGGAATATTTTAAGATTGATTACTGCCAAAATATGCAGTGTTTTCAAGGGTTTTCAGCGGTTTTGGAATTTTTACGCTCGTAATCGGTGATTTGCTCCCGAAACTGGCGCGCTACCACCTGCGCTACACCTCGATTGTATGACTATGGTATTATAGCATACTTTGCGTGGTTTGTCAAGGGTTTTTGCAGGCGAAAAAATGATTTTCGCGGAGATTATCGCGGGCTTTCGGCGGGTTTTCCGCGGGCTTTTGCGGCTTTTTGTGGGGAATTAGCCCGCTTTCGGCTTGGACAGGGGGCGGTGGGGTCAGGGGGTGACGTAGGGAACGGCGGCTGAGAAAATGAGGACGGCCAGGGCGTGGCGGTACCGGGGGTCGGACAGGCGGAGTGCCTCCTCGGGATTGGACAAAAACCCGCATTCTACCAGCACCGCGGGGGTCTTTATGCGGTCCAACAGGTACAGGTTGCTCCCCGCGGCCTTGATCTTGCGGTGATTATCCGGCATGAGTGCCGCGGAGGCCGTCTGGATAGCGAAGGCGATCTCTTGGGAGGCGGCGGCATCCGTGCCGTACCACACCTGCATACCGCTGTACTGCGGTTGGGGAAAGGCGTTCATGTGGATGCTGATGAACAGGGACGTTCCCCCGTCCTTTGCGGCGGCCTCGGCAGTCCTTTCGGCCACCAGGCGGCGGGCGGCCAGATCCAGGACCTTCTTACGGCCCTTAAAATCCACGTTCCGGTCGTAGAGCAGAACATCCTCGGTGCGGGTCATGACCACGGGGATGCCCGCCGCCTCAAACAGATCCCGCAGGGCCAGAGCCACCGCCAGGTTGATCTCCTTCTCCACCACACCCGAGGCCGAGGACGCTCCGCCGTCCTCCCCTCCGTGTCCCGCGTCGATGACCACACAGCGGATGGGTGGAGCGCTTTCGTCTTCCACAAGGGGGGCGTCGGCGGGGGTGTCGGTATCGGGAACGGCCTTGGCCCTGCCCGTGGGGAAGCCGCCCAACAGGTAGGTGACGGCACAGAGCAGGGCGGTCAGAGCCGCCATGAGGGGGACCAGACAGGGAACGGATCGGCGGGCGGTGGGCATGGGGGGGACCTCCGGAGCTTTTGGGAAAGTGTATGCCTGAGTTAAGACATTCAGAACCGACACGGTTTGGAAATAATTTTGTGGTATGATGATAGAAAAGCCTCGAAACGTTGTCTTATAGGGTAGAGGCCTCACCCAAAGGACAGAAAGGAGACACCATGACACCGAAAAAAGATCCGCGGAGCACCGAGCGGGAGATCATCGCCCTGTATCAAGGTCGGGACGAAAGAGCCATCCAAATGACTGCCGAGGCGTTGGGTGGTTACTGCTACACGGTAGCCTACAACGTATTGAACAGCCATGAGGACGCCGAGGAATGCGTGAGCGACACCTACCTGGCGGTCTGGAACGCCATTCCCCCGGCCAATCCCGTGTCCTTGAAGAGCTTTGTTTCCTCCATTACCCGTCATCTTGCCCTGAACCGCTACAAGGAGCAGAACCGCGACAAGCGGGGCGGGGGTCAGGTGCCGCTGGCTTTAGAGGAGCTTGCCGAGGTGGTATCCGACACCGAGGATATCCCCGCCGATTACGCGCGCAAGGAGCTGTTGGAGTCCATAACCCGCTTCCTGCGTGGGTGCTCCCCCCGTGACCGCGGCCTGTTTCTGGATCGCTATATCCGTCTGGAACCCACGGCGACTTTGGCCAAGCGCTACCGCGTCAAGGAAGCCCAGGTGCACCTGATCCTGTCCCGCACAAGAAAGAAACTGAAAGCGCAACTGGAAAAGGAGGGCTATACCCTATGAAGGCTATGGATTTTTTGACCCTGTTGGGAGAGCTGGACGAGACCGCGTCGGCTCCCGTTGATAAACCGAAAAGGCACCGTCCCCTGTGGGTGGCGGCGGCCGCCTGTTTCTGCGCCTGCCTCTTGGGATTCTCAGCGTGGTTCTTCCTGCCGCCCATGGGGGTATTCAATGACGACCTGCGCATTGTGGTCATTCGCGTGGATGACCGTCTGATCTCCTACGAGATTCTGGACACGGATAGGTTGCCCCCCTTTGAGCGGATGCTTCTCCCCGACGAGGCGGGAGAGGTGCTGGTCCGACACAAGGATTGTACCTTCTACCGTGCCGCGGGCGCGGGGGATCTGTTCTACCTCATCATGGTGGACGGAGAGGGAAAAACCTCGGTGCTGGAATACGAGGACTACGTGCCCACCGTGGGAATGGACATGACCGACTCCCTACTGACCGAAAACGGCTGGTTTACCGAGGAGGATATTGCCGCGCTGAATGTTACCGCATCGCCCACTATGGGAGAGGCGTGGGAGACGGTGTACGGTGTGACCTCCGCCAATGAACTGAAAAGCATTCGTTTTGCGAAGGTGTACGGCTTCGAGGGCGGCGTGGAAAGCTGGGTGCGGGTCAAGGCGGTCACGGTCAGGGATCAGGAGAGCTTGGCGCGGCTGTACGGTATGCTGGCGCCCATGATCCCCGCCGACTACAGTCAGGAGCTGGACTTTGGCTTGGTGGGTGCCCATGACGAGGCCTACCTGAAGGGGGAAGCACCCCTTTGTTCCCAGACCGCCCGTGATCTGACCATTACGCTGGAAAGCGGTCGGCGGGTGATACTCACCTACTATCCCGCCACAGGACTGGTGTGCCAGCGGGGAACGCGGTTCTATACCATGCTTTCAACGGCCGACAACGAGTGGCTCATTGAACTTGCTGAGATCGACATGAGCTGGAAGGATTGGGGTACCGAAAAAGACTATGCGTATGGCGGAGAGGGCTGTGAGACCGCCACCACTCCCATCATTCCCGAACCCCAAGCACCGTAAAACAGAACATCCCCGACGGAAGCACTTCTCCGTCGGGGATGATTTCTTATTGATTTCCAAGCACGATCTCCCGAATCCTGCGGTCGATCTCCCCACAGGCCGCCTCTCTGGCGGCGTACTCCCGCTCCAGTCCCTCCACGATGGGGGTGAGCTTGTTCATGAGGGGTACCATCTTCTCCCGCACGTGATCCAGCTTGACGTCTACCACGATCTCGGAGATGGGCCCGTCCGCCCAGCGATCCAGAAGGATCAAGCCCTCCCCGAAACGGGTGGTGGGGAGATGCTCCATGGGCAGGGTGGCCACATCCCTCAGCTCGGCGGCGAAGTCCTGCAGGTAGCGCCCCAGCGTTTGGAGGGAATTGTCCAGACGGACGATGGCGTTGCGCTTTTCGTGGTCGATCTCCTCGTCGCGGAACGTATTGATCAGAGCCCCCCCGTGAGCGCTGTGGGAGACCCGCGTGTCCTTCACGCTTAAATACGTAGCCTTGTTCAGCGCGTCCATCACCGATCGCGCCACGCGGAGGGCGTACTGCCCGCTCTCCATAGCCTCCTTCAGCTCCTTGGAGTCCCGGATGATGGCGGCCTTCTGTGCCTCCAGCGCCTCCACCTCGGCGTTGACGGTGACCTCCTTGGCCATGAGCCAGGCCTTCTTTTCTGCCAGCATTTCCTCGTAGTCCCGCTCGCAGTTACCCAGAGCGCGGATCTCGGCGCGCAGCTCCGCCTGTCTGGCGAGGACGTGATCCAGCTCAGCCTTGGCACGCTCATACTCGGCCTTGGCGGCCAGCGCTTCGGACTCCTCCTTGGAGAGCTTTTCCTCCTTGAGTCCCAGCAGGGAATAGAAAAGAAGGGTCAGGGTCGCGCTTTGCAGGGCTTCGGCTTCCTCCTGCTCCTGCTCATATTCCTTTTTGCGATCCTCCATGACCGAGTTCAGGCGGTCGGCCTCCTCGGTGAAGTGGGCCAGAAGATTCTTGGCCTTCTGCTTGCGGCGGATCTTTTCCTGCAGCTCGGAGAGGGCGGCGTCGTAGTCGAAATCAACGGGGCGAGCGGTGGTGTAGTCGGTATTCATGGTAATCTCCTTTTCGGGAATGGTTTGTACGGTTATTCTTCAAAATTGGATAAGACTTCTTCCGGATGCCTTGCGTCCCACGCCGCCATGAAGCGGCTGATGCCCCGCTGGGTGGTGGGGTCGAGGTAGTATACCTCGGTGGTGGGTCTACCGAAAAGGCTTGACGTATAGTAAATGGCGACGACGGGCATGTCGGGTCTGACTCGGTTGAATGGGCGTGCTTGGCTTTCTCCGATCTGCCATTGCACCGCGGTGATCTGATGCCACGGCAGAAATACCGTTTTGCCGAAACCGATGCGCACGTGGATACCCATTGTGTCATAGCGGAGCAGGGGCGTGGAGCTGGAGAACAGGACGAAGGCCGCAAATACGCCGCCCATGAGAAGCAGTCCCCCCGAGACGGGTGTAAAGAGCCCCGTGACCAAACGAAAAAGACCGGGCACAGCGAAGCCAAAGGCGGGAGTCAGGAACATCAGCACACCGAGACGGTCGTCTTCTACCGTGTCCTTATCCCATGAATCCTCCGTCCGCGCGATCCGCTTGGCCATGGCGCGGGGAATGATGTGGGCATTGTAACACGCGACCATGAAGAAAATAACTGCAAAGGGAGCAAAGTCCAGAATCAAGGCGATTTTTTCGATCATGGTAGCCTCCTTTTCATGGATTTGTTATGATTATTATAACACGCGGTCAAATGATTGTCAATGGGGTTTAGAATAATTTTGGGGTTTTCTTTCAAATTTGGGTTTATCGGTGCGTGGGGTTGCGGTAAGGCGGGGT
>JAFQOC010000028.1 GCA_017420845.1 Clostridia bacterium | reverse complement strand
GTGACCTTGACGTTCAGGTTGCCGGGGAATCCCTCCTCGCCGTCGGGAGAGAAGTAGGTGAGGGTGAGGGTGGCCTTGTCGGCGTCTGCGGCAGTCTCGGACTTCCAGATGACGTAGGAGAAGCTCTTCTTACCGCCGTGGAGACAGTTGGGACCATCATTGGCGTAGAGGCTGTAGGTCTTGCCCTCCAGCTCGAAGGAGGCTCCCGCGATGCGGTTGGCCACGCGGCCCACCAGAGCCCCCAGGTAGCCGTCTGCCTTCTCGTAGTCCGAGAGAGAGTCGTAGCCCAGGCAGATATCGGTGAGCTTGCCGTTTCGATCCGCGGTCTTGATGCTGATAATGGTACCGCCGAAGTCGGTGATCTCCACGGTCATGCCCTTGTCGTTGACCAGGGTAAAGAGGGTTGCGGTTTCACCGCTCGAAAGCTTGCCCCAAGGGCGGGAATAGATGTTCATGGTATGTACCTCACGGGATGTTTTGTTTTAGTGGAATGGTCATACTACAGATACAAGATACGAGATATGGAGACGAATAGACTCGGTCTATCTTGTATCTTTGTATCTTGTATCTTTGTATCTCTTATTCTTCGTATCCGTTGGGATTCATGGTCTGCCAACGATCCGCGTCGCGGCACATATCCACCATGTCGTACTTGGCCTCCCAGCCCAGGATTTCGCGGGCCTTGGCGGCGTCGGCGTAGCAGGTGGCGATGTCACCGGGGCGGCGATCCACGATCTTGTAGGGGACAGCCTTGCCCGTAGCCTCCTCAAAGGCCTGTACGATCCCCAGCACCGAGCAGCCGTTGCCCGTGCCGATGTTGTAGTGCTCCACGCCGTGCACAGAGCGGGCGCGGCGCAGGGCGCAGAGATGGGCGCCGGCCAGATCCACCACGTGGATGTAATCGCGGACGCCGGTGCCGTCGGGGGTGTCGTAATCGTTGCCGAAGACGCTGAGGTAGGGGCGGCGGCCCGTGGCCACCTGGGTGACGTAGGGGAACAGGTTATTGGGGATCCCCTTGGGGTCCTCGCCCATGAGTCCCGACTTATGGGCACCTACGGGATTGAAGTAGCGCAGAATGCTCACCGACCAGTCGGGGTTAGCCTTGTGAATATCGGTCAGAATGCGCTCGATCATCTTTTTGGTCTCGCCGTAGGGATTGGTGGTGATGCCAAGGGGAGTGGTCTCCTTGATCGGAATCTCGGCAGGGTCGCCGTAGACCGTGGCCGAGGAGGAGAAGACGATGATCTTCACACCGTGCTTCTTCATGGCCTCGCAGAGATTGAGGGTGGAGACGAGATTATTGAAGTAGTAGGTAGCGGGGATGGCCACCGACTCGCCCACGGCCTTCAAACCCGCGAAGTGAATGACGCTCTCGATGTCGGGATTCTCTGCAAACACCTTGTCCAGAGCCTCGGCATCGCAGAGGTCGGCCTTGTAGAATTTGGGACGCTTGCCCGTGATGGTCTCGATGCGGTCCAGCACGATCTCCTTGCTGTTGGACAGGTTGTCCACGATGATGGGGGTCTCGCCGGCTTCGATGAGCTCGACGACGGTATGGGAACCGATAAATCCGGTTCCGCCGGTGATGAGAATGGACATGGGAGTTCTCCTTAATTACATATTTTCGTTGCAATAGATACAGGATACGTGCCGGGCAGGCTCTGCGGATACAAGATACAAGATAGGCCTGACCCAAGAATATTCTGTATCTTGTATCTTTCCACAGAGGCAGGAATCAGCAAAGACCGTTCACGAACTCCCTCAGCTCCTCCATATACCCCTCGGTCTCCGCCACCAGCTTGAGCTGGGTGCGGGCGCGAACCAAGTTGTGGTCGGGATAATCGGTATGGAAGTAGACGTCGCCGTTGAGGTAGTCGCCGAGGAAGCGCATACCCGTCTCCAGGGTGATGATATAACCGCCCTCGGGGAGCATGGACAGCTCCTTGGGAGTCAGATCCCCGCCTGTACCCTTGATGAAGCCGCGGGCATAGGTTTTGAACATTTCGGGAAGGAAATGGACTTTGTCCAGGTCGGGCTCGTCCTCGGCGGCAGAGGCAGCACCGGCACGGATGGAATCACCGAAGTCATAGAGACTGGAGCCGGGCATGACTGTGTCGAGGTCAATGATACACACCGCTTCGTTGGTTACTTCGTCCAGAAGAATGTTGGACAGCTTGGTGTCGTTGTGGGTCACGCGCAGGGGAAGGCTCCCGTCTGCTAAAGCGTCCACGATGAGGGAGCACTTGTCGGCGCGGTCGGTGATGAATTTGATCTCCTCCTGCACCAGATGGGCTCTGCCCGAAGCATTCCGCTCCACGGCATCCAGGAAATCCGCGTATCTCTTTTTGGTGTTGTGGAAATTGGGAATGGACTCCACAAGACGGGAGGCGTCAAAATCCGACAGCCGTCTCAGAAAGTCTCCGAAGGCCTCGCCCACGCGGCCAAAGGTTTCGGCGCTGTCAACCGTGAGTCGGCATACCGTGCCCTCCACGAAATCATAAGCGCGCCAGAAGCGGCCGTCATCGTCGGTATAGCCCTTGGCGCCGTCCTTGGTGAAGATCACCTTCATGGTTCCCCGCTCCGCATCCTCGCCCGCGGCCAAAAGCCCCGCGCGGATGTGATCGGTCACCGCCGCAATATTTTCCATAACCCCCATGGGATCCTTGAAAACGGCAGTATTGAGAATTTGAAGTATGTAACGCTTCCCGCTGTCTGCAGTAACGATATACGTGCTGTTGATGTGGCCGTTGCCGCATACCTGTACGTCGGTGATCGTACTGTCAAAAGCAAAGTGAGCGCATACAGCCAGAATCTGCTCGTGAGTCGGTTTCGTCATGATATCAACCCCACAGGTGCTCGGGGTATTCGCCCGCGTCGATAAGAGCCTGAATGGCATTCACCACCCAAGGCTTATCCTCCTTGTAGGTCACGCCGTACCACTCGCTCTCGGTGGGGTAGACCTTGACGTCTACCTTCCCTGCCTTGACGAAGGTGTCAATGGAGGTGGGGAGCAGGGACTCGGCCTTGCAGGGATCGGCGGCCTTATGCAGGTTGGCCATGAAGACGTCGAAGTCGGCGTCCAGCATGCCGATGGTCTCGGCACCCAGACCCCAGCAGTTCATAGAGACGACCGTCTCTCCCTCCAGGAAGACCATGTTGCCGTTGGCGTCGGGATACTGAGCGTCGTTACCCAGCTTTTCGATTTTGTGGGTCTCCACCAGATCCACCAGCATACCGTTTTCATCCACCTTGCAGATACCGCGGGAGCAGCCGCCCTTGTCGGTGAGGGTCTTGTTGACCTTGAAGCCCACAGCGCAGCAATGGCAGACGCCATCATCACCGAATTCGCCGCGCTCCAACTTGGAGAGGTGGGCGGCCAGCTTCTCGTAGGTATTGCGGCCGTAGAAGTCGTCGGCGTTGATGACACCGTAGGGCTCCTTGACGATCTCACGGGTGGAGCGGACGGCGTGGGTAGTGCCCCAGGGCTTGATACGGCCCTCGGGGATGGCATAGCCCTCGGGGATGTCGGAGAGCTCCTGGTAAGCGTACTCCACGGCGATGTGCTTCTCCACACGGGCGCCGATGGTAGCCTTGAAGTCTTCGGCGATGGCTTCCTTGATGATGAAGACCACCTTGTCAAAGCCCGCGCGCTTGGCGTCGAAGACCGAATAGTCGATGATAAAGTTGCCGTCCTTGTCGATGGGCTCCATCTGCTTGACGCCGCCAAAGCGAGAGCCCATACCTGCGGCCAGAATTACGAGTGTCATGATGTATGTACCTCCAAAAAACGATTCAGAATTGGATGCAACCGATATGTATAGTTACACTTTCCTAATTAAATATTATACTATATTCAGAAGTATTTGGGGAGGTTATCCCTCAATTATTTACATTTTATTAACAAAAATGCTCTGTAAACATCAAAAAAGGGATGTCCCCGAGGGAGCATCCCGAAATTGCTTCTCATCCGAACCAATACCCCAGCATCCGCCTCCAGATCTCCCAAAAGGTCGGCCGGAGGGAGGTTTCCGAGGCGGTGATCGCCACCTCTCCCAGAGTCTGCCCCTTGCAGGTGTAACGGATCTTCCCCACCGCCTCCCCGGCCCGAACGGGAGCGGTCAGACTTTCGGGGAGCTCCGCCTCGTGATCCACCGTGGCCATATCCCCCCGAGGAAGCACCGCCGTAAACCGAGGGTATGCCAGCTCCACCTCCTCCGGAGTCCCACCCGTCACCTTAACGGGTCCCAGGGTTCCCGCCTCAGCGGTGAACAGCCCGTAGGTAGCAAAGCCCCAGTCCAGAAGAGCCTTGGCGGCGGCGTTTCGGCTGTCCCGCGACTCCGCTCCCATGATGACACATACAAGGGTCATTCCCTCCCGCTCGGCCGTGACCGACACGCAGAATCCCGCCTTTTGCGTAGATCCCGTTTTGAGACCTGTGCAGCCCGGGTAGAAGCGCACCAAGCGGTTGGTGTTGGTCAGCCCGAAGGCCCCGTCGCGGATGGTGTCCATCCAGGTGGAGCTGTAGGTCAGGATCTCCTTGTGACGGATCAAGGCGCGGGACATAATGGCGATATCCCGGGCAGAGGAAACGTGGTTCCTTGCGGTGTCATCCAGACCGTTGGTATTCTCAAAATGAGTGGAGTTCATGCCCAGCTCGGCGGCACGGCGGTTC